>JAYUVA010000673.1:0-4365 GCA_043754375.1 Candidatus Kuenenia sp.
TGTCATCAGGTCGTAGTGCACGAAGCCAAGAAACACAAGCAATGACCCGCTGCTCAGGCCTTCCACGAAGAGACTAACGACCCCCATCAATTTGTAGACACTCGAAAGGTCCAGGCCGAAAGTCGCAAACGGTATCAACGCATACATAGCACGAATCATCAAACCGATCAGGCAGGTGATCACCGCCGTCCAAAACGCAACGCCACGCAGTGTAGTCCTGTCCATAGCTGAAACTCCGACGGACATGAATGTCCATCCTACTTTTTTGTGAATACGAGAATATGCTGACGTGGCAAAACATGAATCGTCTCTGTCCAGCGCAGACCGAACTCCGCCTGTTCAACTTCTTTCTTTGCCTGCACCTGCGACATCTTGTGAACTTCCTTGATGGGCACGGTCGGATCTTCCTTGCGGTATTCCACCAGCACCACACGGCCGCCGGGCTTCATCGCTTTTGCAATATCCGTCATCATTTCGTGCGGGAATTCGAACTCATGGTACACATCCACCATGATGGCCATGTCCACGCTGCACGGTTTCAGTCCCGTCTTGTACTGCGTTCCTTTCACGGGTTCGATATTCCTGATGCCGAAGCGTTCGCAGTTGGCTTTCAGGCGTTCCAGCATTTCATCCTGGACATCCACAGCGAATACTTTTCCATCCGGCAGTAACTGTTCGGCCATGCGAAGTGAAATCACTCCGCTGCCGGAACCAATGTCCGCCACCGCTTCACCAGGCTTCAATTGCAGCGAACGCACTAACAGTGTCAGACGTTCTTCTTCTTCGCGGCTGGACCGTTCCAACCAGTCCGCCCCCTGCCCTCCCGGCCCGAAACCCATCACATGCGCAATCTCACGGTCCATGTAAAACTTGCCGATGCCGTTGGGATCGTGATCCGCACGATTTTCGTAGCGGCTTTCATCGATGACTGCCGGTGCGTTTGTCGGTGCGTTTGTCGAATCATCTGGTTCTTCAAGCGCGAACGCCGCTGTTCGGGAGCAGAGCGCTGCGAGAAGAATGGTGAAGATCAGAACAGAGATTGTTTTCATGGCATGCTGTCTCCATAAGCGTGGATCGCTTGTTTATTATCGTGCCCTGACAGGAATCTCAGTCGGTGGAGCGACTGATTTACGCAGGCGACGTCGCTCCGCGACTCGCATCCCTGTTCACGGTCCGTGCCGCCACAACGCCAAGTCGCGGCAATCATAGACGCTGTTTCACAAAAATCCGACTCAGAAACGTGCCAATAGACTTCGCGCGGCTAGAAATGAGTCCGGGGTACGGCGATACTTGTACCGGCAAGCTGACGCATGCCGCTCGCCGATTCTCTCACTCAGGACTGCGTGGAGTATCATTGCATCACGCAAATCGTCTGTTTCAGCCTTTCACTTTATATCCGATCGTCTGCAGTTCTGTCCGCACGCGATCAGCATGCGTGCCCTGGATTTCCAATCCGTCATCCGTGATTGTCCCGCCTGCTCCACATGCATTCTTCAGGCGTTTCAGGAGCGATGGCAGGTCGGTGTCCTCCGCCGTCAGCCCGCGAATCACGGTCATCATGCGACCGTGTTTGCGTTTCTCGACGGCAATCCGGGCTGTCTGCTTTCCGGGTGGAGTACGAATTGGTGCCAGTGGCGGACAGGTACACTCCGATTCCGGTTTTTCACACCGATCACAATGCGGTGGTCGATCGAATTTTGTGCCTGTCAATAGTCCCATTCTGGAGTCGCTCTTACGTGGTATTCTTTGCCCGCGAACAGCGCGAATAGTCGCAAAGACAGACAACTGGTTCTGGATGACAAACACTATTCTCAATTCGCGCAGATTCGCGCGATTCGCGGGCAAGCTGCTTTTCCGGGCGTGGCATCGACACTGCCCTGCCGGAACGGCGCTGCGCTTGGTCCGGTCTACATAGGAATATAATTCAACGTGTAATAGGCAACAGGATGCAGCAGCGGAATGCCGGTGGTGGATTTCAGTCCGTCGGCGTGCAGCTCATGAATGTGTCCGCGTTGCAGGCCATCGATTTTCAGACGCACTGATCGACCGTCGGCAGCAACGTCGATCTGAGTGATGACCGGTTTGGTGTGATCAACTTCCGGGCTGCCGTACGATGACTGAAATATGTAGCAGTACGTTTCCATCGTCCATGTCTCGGGCTTCCGAGCGATCTCAGGATCGACAGGTTCGGTAAACGTGAGCTCAAACCCGTCTGGCCTGGCTCGCATTTCCTGAATCTCAAACGGCATTTTTCCCGACCAGCGCAGGCGTTCCAGGGAGAATGGTTTTGTTCCTCGTGAGCCCCAGCCACGGTTCGTGCCTCCCACAAACATCGTGGCGTCGTCCGTCATTCGCAGTGCCAGTGTGCCGGAAGTGATGCCTTCACGAAACGGAAAGCAGGCTCCCTGATAGTGGCCGTTGATCTTTTCGATAAAGCAACGCATGACTGTGCTGTGCGTTACGTCACCGACGAACATTTGATTTTCAAATGGGCCAAATTTCCCCTGACTTAAATCGCACGCCATGCCGCTTGCGCTCTGCCCCATCTTCTGATACGGAAACAGAATCACGGGTGGCTCGTATTCCGGAATCCGGTCCGCTTCGGTCATGATCCGACTGCCGCTGAGTGGTTCCTGCGGTGCCGAATCCTTGCCGGCTTCAGTCAATGAAAACCAGCGATTGCCGCCCGGATGCCCCTGAAACGATCCCGGACGCAGCCATTTCAGACTGCAGGTGCCGTTCCACGGACCCTGGTTGTCGGTGTAAAAGACATCCCCTTCGGCATTGAAGCTGATGCCACCCGGTGACCGAATTCCACTGCACGTCGGGATCATTTTACCGGACTCATCAATCCGCAACGCCCATCCTCGCCACGGACAGTCACTGTTAAACGAACCGGTCAGGCACAAGACAACCCACATATTGCCTTCTTTGTCGAACGGCGAACCAAATGCATACTCGTGATAGTCTCCGTTAATGCTCCAACTGTCGTTGAATGTTTCGAAATCATCTGCTTTGCCATCCTTGTCGCTATCCCGCAATCGTGTCACTTCACACCGCTGCGTGGCATACAACCAGCCATCTTTGTAACTCAGGCCGAGGATTTCATGCAGGCCCTGAGCATACAGTTCGAAAGTCGCCGCAGCCGGATCATCACCCCACGCATTTGACACTCGGTAAATATCTCCGCGACGTGTGGCAATCGCCAGTGTGCCGTCAGGAAGCGGCTCGATCGCTCCCGCTTCCAGCACGATGCCTTCAGGAATCTGAAATCTCGTGAGCGGATAAAAGTCGTCTTCCGTTGGCGCAGCGGCCTCCTGCGCAGGGAGACAGTTGGACGACGTCAGCAGCAGGAGACTGGCGAGAGTTAACATGATTCGCATGATCTGGACTTTCATAAAATTTATCGCGATGCCAGAGCCTTGTAGGGTGTGTGCAGCGGAGCGAAACACACCGCGTTCATTCCTGCGGTGTGTGCGGCGGAGCGACACACACTGCTCTGCAAACGTTGAGAGTTGACTATTCCTGAGAAGATTTTTGGCAACGCATCATTTTGAGGCCGACTCAATGTAGGCCGACTTCGTCGAAGTCGGCACAGCAGATTTCGGCGAAATCTGCTTACTTGTTTCGGTTACGGACTAAGCTCGCGCCAAGCCAGTCAATCAAACTTCACCTGGAAGCCTGTGATCATCATACCGGCATCGACCGTGAGTGTCTGACCGGTCACCAGACGGCTGCCCGTGATCAGGCTGACAATTGCGTCTGCAATGTCTTCTGGCTGACAGACGCGCCCAAGGGGCAATATCTTTTCGTACGCTTGTTTGATGCTGTCAAATCTGGATCCAAGACCGCCCTGCGTCCAGCGTCCGTCGATAAAGCCGGGCGCGATGCCGTTCACACGGATCTGGGGTGCCAGCGTGCGGGCTAGTGAAACGGTCAAATTGTCCAGCGCCGCCTTTGTGCAGCAATACGGGATCGAACTGCCCTGCCCCAGTTGTGCGGCCACGCTGGATACGTTGATGATCACGCCGCCGCCGACCGCCAGCATCGGCTGTCGTACAGCCCGAGCGCAATGAAAGGCTCCGACGACGTTGACTTTGTAAAGTCGTTCCCATGACTCATCGGAAACTGCGTCCAGATCGCGAAAGGGAATAAAATCTGTCGTGCCGGCACAGTTGACCAGTACGTCCACGCGGCCCAGCGACTCGATCGCAAACGCAACCATCGCCCGGCAAGCTGCGTCATCAGCGACGTTCGCCTGAAAAGGCAATGCCGTGACACCCAGCTTTTCGATTTCTGCAACCGTCGCAAGCGCCTCATCACAGGAACGGGAATAGTTGACAATCACGTTGTATCCCAGGCGGG
>JAYUVA010000674.1:0-5442 GCA_043754375.1 Candidatus Kuenenia sp.
GCATCCGGAACTGCGTGCTCGATGTTCGCTGTTGGATTTCAATGACGATCAGCTTTCCATAGACTCGAGGCTTCGGATCGTGCAACGCGACGTCGGCAGACGCATCGTGCAGTGGTATCCCGAGTACACGATGAGGTCACTCGATTCCCTGGAAAATGAACTCACGTTCTTTGTGATTCCATACGTGGAGTCGCCATCGGCTTCACTTCTTTGGCCAGTCGACCATCGGAAGTCTTCAGTTTCTCCCGGTGTCGATCGTTATGATCGCAAAGCTGCGGACACGTCAAATATGCCATTAGATTAGAGGGCAATACAATTCAAGGTAGGTTTTGAGTGTGCGTTGCATGGACCTTCCAAAAAAACCTTTCAACTTCCAAACGCCGTCATCATGACGATCGCCGCCCGAACAGCGACAACAACAACGAAAACACCCTTGGTTTGATTGCTCAAACCAAGGGTGCCGCAATTTACGGATCAATCGAACTAAAGCTCGATCGAATCCACTTCCGCAACAAAACGGTTCGCGTCGTCGCCCAGGTAAGAAGCGACATCGTTGAACACGGCGTCACTGAAGCCGCCGATGTTCAGTTTTTGTTTGGCATTGGCTTTGATGACGATGGGGTTCTGAGCGGATGGCTTGTCTTTTTTGTTGGGTTTATAGCGCGCCGCCTTGCTGCCTGAGCGAACGTAGTCATCCTGGACGGCGTCGCTCAACTGGCGACTCCGGACACTGCCGTCCAGTACCGTTTCGTGGCACATGTCCATCGTGTCCTCGATGATCGACAGACTCAGCGAGACGCTCGAATTCTCTGGTGGTTGATCGATCCTGATTTGTTCCTTCACCGCAAAACAGCGTGTTTTCCGGGAACTTTTCTGTTTTCAATATGTCCATAGCAAATCGCCATGTGTGAATTTTTCTGATTTCTTTTCCGCGTTCGGAGACAGGGTCGCTTTGTTCTTCCGTGACACTGTTCTTCCGTGACACTTGAGCCAGACTCCTTCCTCGGCTGAATCCTTCTCAGTCCGCACACCACATGCGGGAGTCTGGCTTTTTTCATATTCCCAATTTTTCCGCGACTCCAGTCTTTTCCCTGCTGGAAATACTTAACGGCGTTGCCGAATGGGACGCCTCCTTCCGCCTGCTGCTGGCGGCGGCGGGACCGGCATCGGAATGGCTGTCGCCAGCCTGGTCGAATGACCTTGCAGGGTGGCGAAGCCGCTACGTGGCGGTGTCGCTACGCGACTCCGATCCGAGTCGCGGAGCGAAATCGGCCACAGTACTTGCAAAAAAAACAACAAACTTCTGGATCACCAAGTAGCTGGAACGGGAGCAACAAACATGACTGGTCCGACCTGGTTACCTCCAGCAGACAAAGATCATCACCAGCGATTCGTACTCCGCTGCTTGCTGAGTCTGGTGCTGCTCGGCGGGATCAGCAATACATCAGACGCACAGACAACAACAACCCATTCCTACCCGGACCCCGGTTACCGGCTTCTGGGCGTCTATGGCGGGGGAGATGATCGCCATTTCGACTACCATCTGGGTAAGCTCAGTCTGGGGGACACATTTCCCGACAAGGCCGCGTGGTGGGCCGGAGTGAAGGCGAACCGCGCGGTTCGGGATGACGCACATTGCCATGACGTGTTGATTGTTTACTGCGGAGAACGGGATGCGGACCTGGAGGCGGGCAAGCGGCGTCTCGATGAATGGCTGGCGGAGGAGAAGGATTGCCCGACGTATCCGGAGTTGATTCCGGCCATTTGCCTGGGCGAAGAGAACACCGGCGGCCGTGTCGCGGTGCTGGACGGTCTGGCTCGGTATGTCCGCGAGAAGTACGGCATCCCCGTTTTCCAATGGTACTCCGACCCGTTTCCACCCGATCCAAACCTCACCGCCGATGGCTGGATCTGGGATTCGTACGGTTGGGACCGAGTCGGGTTTCGCAAGCATCTGATGAAGTTCGTGGCCCTCGGGAAACCGGCGATCTGCGTCCCGTGGGCGACCGATCCGCACTGGCCGCAGTGGACGCAGTATCCGACAACGGAGGCTCTGATCAGCAGGGAATGGCACCAGTTCGATACCTCTCGCGAATTCAACGTTTCGTGCGCGGCATTCGCGGTGGCTGGTCCGACCGGATCGGTCAATCATTGGATGGGAAGTGAAACAGCCGACATGGTTCAGTTGCGGGCTGCGCTGCAGCTCAAGCGGGAAGAAATGCATGACACGCGGCCGGGGACGCTTCCGCTGTCTTCGGCGAACTTTTCCGTCCGCGATCGCAGCGTGCCGGTGGGGGGCGATCGCGACGCACCGAGCGTCTATGAAGAGTCGTTCTCCGGTTTCCAATGGCTGCACGATGCCGACGTACGCGGGTTTCTCGGGCTGAAGCTCACCAGCCGCCCCGAGGAACCGGGGTTCCTGACGCTCAAGACAAAGTCCGGCGAAACATCTCGCGCGTCCCTGGTCTATCGTTTTGAGTCGTACTTTCCACTCGAATCCGTCGAAGTCACACTGGATGCCGCTGCCTCCACCGACGCCCAGTGCCGCAACACGCTGGCCATGTCCACCGATGAGCTTGGCCGCGATTGGCCGCTGGAAGTGACGCAAAACCGCGCGGACACGATCGATTCGCTCACGCTTGGTGACGGTGGATCGCTGAAAGGCAGGAATGTCTTCTACGTCCGCGTCGCGATGGAGAATATCGCTCAGCAGGCCGGTCTGGCGGCAAACCGTCTCGATCGTTTGCGCGTCCGCTGCGAGCATCAACCGCCGCCAGCTGACGCGGTGGCGACGTTGTCGTCAGACCTGTACGGCAACCTGACCTGCGAGGACGACTTCACCACCAATCGCTGGTCACATCTCGGACAACTCGATGTGGGTCACCCGACTCACGGCGGCTATCGTGATCAGGGCTTTTGGGTGGGAATGAAGGGCGGCTTCGCCACATCGACTCATCTGGTGCAACGAATCTCGTCGCCCCAACCATTGAGGCAGCTCGCCGTCATCGCCGACTGCTCGGCAAATGGCCCAAGTCTGGGGGGATCGCTTACACTGAGCGTCGGACCGCGCGGCGCGAAACCGAAGTGGGACGTGCAAACGCAAGGAGTCCACAATGGCCCTCTGCGGTTGGAGGTTCCGGCTGGCGAACTGGGATCGCTTCAGGACTTCGACGTACATGTCACGCTGCACAGCAGTTCGGGCGTCGAAAACGGCGACAAAGCGTGTGCCACACTCAGCAAACTGACCATTCAGGCGAAAGGCGAATAATGTCCATGATGTTGCCTCAAAATCACAAATGCGTGATCTGCGGTGTTGCTCGCACTGTGCCTGGGATCTTTGTCGGTCGCGGCTGCCGAGGAAGCTCGCAGTATTCCCGCCGGACAACGGCAACTGTTTCTGGATGACGACGCGATTGCAAAGATCGAGAATCTCAAGCGGACGCTGCATCAACCGGAAAAACGGGGCGCGGTGATTCGCAGCGCCAACCCGTCTCAGACGATCCAGACACGAACCGCTCCCGCGTGGGACCCAGAAGCGAAACACTTCAAATTGTGGGTCATGAGTACGGACGAACCATGGCGGATCAGCACGGATGGGCTGCACTGGACAGCCGGGCCCAGGCCCAATCTGCGAATCGATCATGCGGATCTATGATCCGCATGACAAAGATCCTGCGCGACGCTTCAAGGCGGCGCTGCTGAACGAGGGATTTGCCGTTTCCCCGGACGGCGTGCAATGGACGAAACTCGACCTGCCTGCCATCCCGAGCAGCGACGGAGGCAACTTCAGTTATGACCCGAGCGAGGCTTTGTTTATCCACTCGGTCAAACGCGGCGGTCCGTTTGGGCGATCCGTTGCCATTGCCACCAGTCGGGATTTCAATACGTGGCGTGACTACGGCGTCGTGTTCCACGCCGACGAGCTCGATCCAGGTGGAAATTCAGGATGCTACCGGCAAGCCAATTCCGGGCTTCGCACTGGAAGACTGCCCAGAGATCTACGGAGACAGGATCAGACAAGTGGTTGGATGGAATCAGGCGAGCGACGTTCGCACTCTTGCCGGAAAACCGATCCGCTTGCGCTTCGTCATGAACGACGCCGACCTGTACGCGATTCAGTTTCCGTAAAGGACTTACCTGTCGACCATTCGTTTCAAGAACTACGGACTCGCTGCAGGGACACACCGAAGAAGTGTTATCCTGAGGGCGAGGTATCGGGCGTGCTTTTGGGAACTGTTCCGTAAAGTGGGCGAGTTGCTCCGCGACTCGGCGGAGGCGAGCTGCGGAGCAACTCGCCCACAACGGCATTCTATTCCTTCACAAACGCCGCAACCACAAGCGTCCCGGAGGCTTGCGTCGATAGCGGTCTATCTGCTGCGTCATCACTCCTCGACGACATTTGTCGTCTCGTCGTTCTGTCCAACCTCAGGTTGGCAATTGAACACAGTGCAGTTCGACCACTCTCGACACAACGCGGCCACCCAGGTTTTTTTAGGGGTTCTAAGCTGCTACTTGAGAGAGCTGAGATAAGTCAGCAAATCGGCGACCTGCTGTGCAGTCAGGTCGCGGACCAGCAGGTCCGGCATCAAGGATTGCTGCTGCGGAACCAATTGTTCAATTGAACTTGTGGGCAGACGACTCACCTTGTCATGGGCGTCTTTGAGGACCACATGTTCGTCATCCTTTTCCAGTAAGATTCCTGTCAGGATCCGGCCGTCCTTTGTTTCAGCAAGGTGGGTGACGTATTTCGGTTCGATGAGCTTTGACGGCTGCAGAATGCTTTCCAGCAATTGAACGCGTGTCAGCTTCTTCCCGATCGTCGTTAACTCTGGTCCGACTTCTTTTCCGTCTTTATGAATGCGGTGACAGTTCTTGCACGAGACGCCGGCTGTGTCAAGGAAGATCGTCTTGCCCCGAACCGCATCCCCCGACAGCGAAAGAATCTGCTCCGGCTGCACGACACTGCCCAGACGTTTGACACGCTGTTCCGCAGGAAGAAAACGCTCAAACAGATCGCGAATGCTCACATCGCCATGCTTGACCGCGGCTTCCACGGCACATGACGCGATGACCTCCGGGAGATCGTGGTGATCGACGGATCGCAGCAGCCTGAGCGCGCCGCTGGGTGATGACAGCAGACCTCCGATCAACTCGCTCTGCTCGGCCAAAGTGTTCGATTCCCGCAGACGCATTAACGCAACCGTCTCGTCGGTGCGCTGCTGAGCAGCAGCGACATGGCTGATCGCATCCGGGGCCGACTCAGCCGGCAGCTGTTCTATCCACTGAGAGATCAGGTCGATACCGTCGCGGTCTACTTCCAGAGATCCGATGTGTGGCATGCGTCCGCCACCAAGCTTCGCCATGCGATAAAGCATGATGGAGCGAAACGGATCGCGAGGAGCAATGACTTGAGCGGCATAGATGCCGAAAGTCCCTTGCGAG
>JAYUVA010000675.1:0-3475 GCA_043754375.1 Candidatus Kuenenia sp.
GACATCATTTGTGCGGTGCTTCGGCACCAGTGACGCAATTGAATCCGCGAGATCGCCGTGAGGATCGATAAGACACACACCATTTCCAGCTCGCATGTCAGCAGCCACCATCTGCTGGATGAGTGTCGTCTTTCCCATGCCGGTCTTGCCGACAATCAGCAGGTGCCGACGACGATCTTCCGTGCGGATGCCCACCAATCTTTGATCGTCCCGAAAGCGAACTCTGCCGAGAATGACGGCTCCGTCATCTGCTGAAGGAAGCCGGGGCGGGGCCTCCAGTTCGGTGAACTCGCTTACCTGCAACCGTTCAGCTTTTGTGGCGGCCGTCGGCGGATGCCAGAGAGTCGCCAGTTCCTCATGGGACAAGAGAAAATGTGTGCGTCGGGAATCCTTTCGCATTTCGCGGCGTGGTGTCGGCGTGGTGAATGTGGCGAGTCGCGATCGTGTAAACGTCCCGAGTGCCCCGGTCATTCTGCGAAGTCGATCGATGGCGACGTCCTTGAGCTGCGGCGGGGCTTCCACCATCAGCCGTAGCCGGACATCAAACAAATGTCGGCCTAATTTGTCAGCGGCTGCCTGCAAATCGTGTTCACGTTCATGCAGCCGGCTGGTCGAAGTTTCCAGCGTGGTGTGGCTTGGATACGGTGTGAACCAGGCGGCGACGCCGACCAGCCAGGCGAAAAACCAGCCATGGGGACGAGTGATCCTGCGAGCAAAGTACGTTGCCAGCCAGTGACGGTTGCGAAACATTTCCCGATCCAGCAATGTCACTGCCCAGCGAGCTTCGTGGCATCGGTGCCTTGAGGCATTGTCGATCGTGATCTCCACCCGTGAATTGAGCAGGTTTTCAGGCCGAATCGCCCGCAGCAGGCCACTGACAGGATCGGCAAAATTATTGTTGAGCATGTCTTCAAACTGAGCATGTCGAAGGATCGGGAACAATTCCGGAACAAGTTCGACGTCGCAACTCCAGGTGTTGACATTCGCGTCGGCCTCCCAGTCATCGACAACGCTGACTGCACACTCGGGATAGTTGGCGATGATCGGTTCGAGGACTGCTTCTCGATCCATCAAATGACAACGGATGAACAAACCAATCTGTTCCTGCCGCGAGCCATACAACAGCGACACCGGATACCGCAGGCGAGCCTGATGTATCGAGGCCAGCGCTTTCTCCATATAGCGTGGGCCACGTTCGTTGTTGACAGGGACAGTGATCAGAAACAGCACTGACGCAGTGTAGCGCGTTTTGAACCGCCTTGATGTTTCCGTATAACCAAAATGGTGGTGTGATTTGAATGCCGACAGGAAGTCCGCCTCGATTGATGTGCGTAATCTCCCGAGGCGGGCTGCTTCGCTTCAGTCCCGAAGACTCTTTTCCTCGTGCCGCGGGGGCGGATGGAGGGGCAAGGCGTGATAACCGAGCCGAGCACTGCGGACGAACAATCCAGCGTACATCAGATTATCAGAGTCCCTTCGGCTGCGCGACTGGTCGAGTGAGCCGGATCGGTTCGCGGATGAAACGCGACGACGGTTGCGAATTCACGAGCGACTGCCAATGGCCCAGATGATCATTCAGGATTGGCTGCGTCACGGCGTGCAACTCACTGAGATACTCGTCCTGTGTTGTCGCGTAGACGAGTCGGCGGTCCGGATTCCTCGCCAGTTCTCGGGCAAGCCAAAGAATATGATTAGCTCGTTCTGAACCCAGAGTCAGAAAGATCACGCGAAATCCGGGACGCGGGCCGTTCCGCTCAGATTCGTTCCAGCAGCGCAAGACCCAGTCCTGATAGGTCTCGTAGCCGAGTATTTTCGTGCGAATGCTCTGCTCTCGCCGTGAGTCCAATGGTTCTGTGGCATTGTCGATCTCGAAAAGAAGATTGAATGTTCGCCCAGCGTAACCGAGTTGGAAATGGAAATCTGGCTGCTGCCGGTACTCACCGATTGCGAGAGTCAATCGGCCGTCGCCGACTGCTCGATGCACTCGGACTCCCCTCTCATGACAAGCCGTGAGCGTATGAACAATAGCGTCCGCTGTCGCCATCGTGTGCCGCACGCGGGAGGGTGCAATTTCATTCAGACTTGAACGCGTTGGCGCTTCGGTGGATTCAGGAAACGCCGCACGATGTCCCTCCAGCGTCAGCCTGTAGATGGAAATTAATCCCCCTCCGGGCACTGCCGTCTGCCAACTCCTGATAAGTCCGACATCGCCAAGTGTCTGCAGTCGTTCTCGGACGCGACGCTCATCACGAAAAGTCTCGCCGTCAAATGTGACGCTGGCTTTGCGGATCTGAACAGCCGTTGCCGGTGTCAGATCAAGCAACCGAAGCGCTGCAAGGTCTCGCTCGCTGAGGATGATGCCTTGGGACACACCACCGACTTTATCACAATGCCCGACTGATCTCAGCCTTGAAGTTGATGGAACGTCTGTGGCAGACTTCACTCACATCACTATGAACAAACCTACTGGATACATCGATGTCGATCGACTGCAAGCGGAAACCACTCTGGAAGGAGCGGCCGCAAAGTGCGGCGTTCCGCTGGATGTGAAAGGCTCCGGTGCAGAAGTGCGTATGGACTGCCAGTTTGGTTGCGAGGGAGACCATTGCGGACGGAAGGAAATCGCAATCAATACGGAAAATGCGCAGAAGATTTTTCAGTGTCATGCGTATGAATGCGGATTTCGCGGGAATTTACTGACACTGATGCACGGGTTTCTGACGACGACGAAACCAACCGGTGGCAAACTCAAAGGCGATGAATTTCAGCGGGTGAAGAAAGTTCTGGCCGGTACGGCTGATTCGAACGCAGGCCGTCCGGCCACCAAACAGCCGGCGGCCACAGCCGAAGCCACTGGTAAAACTCCCGTGCTTCCTGTCAACAAGCCGCTGATCGACGCATCCGAAGAACGAGTTCGCGAGCTGCATAACATTGACGAGAAACTCATCCGTGACGTCACAACAATGAACCCGACCGCCGCTGGGTACATCCGCCGACACTCCGCTCTTTCTTCTGAGTCGATGACCAAATGGCGCTGCGGCTATTTGCCCAACGACGGTGGAGGAGACAAACGCGGCTGGTCACTCCGCGGCAATATCCTCTACCCGGTGCTCTCCGAGCACGGCAAAGTCCTGGCTTGGGCCGGACGCGATGTACAGTTCGAACAGAAGGGAAAAGAATACCAGCAACTGTCCCCTGCCGAACGCTCCGGAAAAGAAGCACCCGCCAAACATCGATTCCCGAAAGGCTTCCATCGCGGCATCGAACTCTTCGGCCAACAAGCCAGCCGCCTGCAGGAACCCGGTTATCGCGAATTCATCAACCAACACGGCCTCGTCATCGTGGAAGGCTTCAACGACGTCATCGGCCTCGATAACCTCGGCATCCCCGCCCTCGGCATCATGTCGAACCGCATGACAGAACCCCAGGGCGAAAAGATTGCCCGCTTCGCAAAACAACTCGGCGTCAATCGCGT
>JAYUVA010000676.1:0-3353 GCA_043754375.1 Candidatus Kuenenia sp.
AAGTGACGGCAAGGACCACACCACGGCGCCCAAAAATCCACCAACACGGGTTCGGAAGATTCCAGAACTTCGGACTTGAAGTTCGCATCAGTGAATTCATGCAGATTACCGGCCATTAACTAGTTCTCCTCTTTGAGCTCAAGCGAAACGCAGTTGAATGCGTCCCAAGAAAGTGTCGTCGGCGAATACGCCGTTGGTGGTTCAGGATTGATGTTGACGCCAAACGACTTGCCGTCATTTACCGCAGTTCGCCAATGTGACCTAATAATCATGGGGAAATCCTTCCCGAACTCGCCATCTTCCTGCCCAACGGATTATTGGCCAACCTCGAAACACTGTCAACGCGCGTCAGTTCCTGCAACGAGCGTCCGTGTTTTCGGAATTCCGGCGAAAACTGCCGCAGAAGCAGGGTTCCGGCAATTCAGGCCCAAATAACCTGCCTGGAATGACAAGACCCGCACGCATCGTTGAGGTTCGGAAGGAATCCTACGCAGCCGGGGACTTCACGTTCTCGGCGGACAGCACTTTCACCGCCACTTCTTTGGAGAAGCCGCCCCAGCGACTGAGGATTCCAAGCCGTCCGGTGCTCAGCAAGATCAGCATCGAAGGAACCATAATCGGGCGGATCACGAAAGTATCCAGCAGAACACCCGCAGCGAGGGCCAGACCCAATTGGTCCATACCCACCAGACTTCCTGCCATCAGCGAACAGAACGTGCCTGCCATAATAATGCCGCAACTGGAAATGATGCTACCCGTACGTTCGAGCGCCACAATGATTCCTTTTACGGGGCCATAGACTTTCTGTTCCTCTTCGATCCGTGCCATCAGGAAGATGTTATAATCTTCACCAACCGCAATCAGGATCGTGAACAGGAACATAGGTACTTTCCAGTCCAGACCTGCAAACTCTGACGGGTTTGCGGCGGTCAGCCAGAAGACGAGATAGGTGAATCCCAACGTGGCCAGATAACTGTAGAAGACGGTAAACATCAGATAGGCGCAGACACCGGGGCGCTTGAGCAGCAAAACCAGAATGACGTACACGCCGCCCAGTACGAGGGCATCGATGCGAATCTGATCTGAATCCGTGACGTCCTTGAGGTCGCTGATCTGAGGGATCGAGCCTACAAAATACAATTCAGCATCCTTCAGTCCCTCGGGCAGATGGTCATGCAGGCGATCTCGCAGGTTGCGGTAGTCGCTGATGCTGGTCCGCGAGAAGGGATCATTTTCGAAAATCAGCACGACTCTCATGATGGAGTTGTTGGTGGAACTGACAAACTCTTTCCGCACAAACATTTTGTAAGCTGGCATTTCCCTGACCGTCAGAACAGGCATTTCGCGTTGTCCTTTCGGCGCGGCCAGTGACCGAACGGCGTAAAGTCCCAGCGCGTCCTTCTGCCGGATGAGGTTGTTTGTAAACTGCTCGACGAGATTCTCTGATTCTCCCTGAATCGGGCTGAAGTCCATACCTTTGACTTCTACCAGCACCTTCAGTGGAGCCACCTCGCCTGCCGGAAAATGTCGCTGTGCCGCCTGAGCCCCGTACACACTGGAAGCCGTATCCGGCAGTTCCGAGAGCAACCCGTAACTCAGATTGCCAAAGAATAATACACCTGCGACCACAAACGGCAGCATCAGGAGTATACTAAGCGACCAGGCAGTCCAGGCGCGGCGTTCGATGACTTCTCCGATCCATTGCCAGCCCTGCGTCAGCAAATTGGCACGCTTGATCCGCGACGTCAGGTCGGTACTGGTTAAGAACCCCGTGTCATTCCGCGACGTCGCTCGAGGCGCATTCGGCCAGAATGCAAAGCGACCGGCTAACCTCAGGATGGCAGGGGTCAGCGTCAATGCCGCACAAAGACAAACTGTCAGCCCAAAGGAAATCGCGATGCCGGCTTCCCGAAATTTTCCGAACTCCGCGAAGATCATCATTCCGATTCCACACACAACGGTGCCTGCACTCGCGGTCAGTGCAGCACCAACACGTTCCAGTGTGCCGGAAACGGCGTCCTCGATCGTCAGTCCGCCATCCAGTTCTTCGCGATAGCGGGCCACCAGAAAGAGGCAATAATCGACCCCTGCACCGTAAACCAGCACGGTGACGTATGTTTCGATCCCATTGAAGAGTGTGATCCAGCCAGCCTGCGCCATCAGGATCAGGAGTTTCATCGAAATGATCGTGGAGACCGCAACGGTGATGAGCGGAATCATGGCCAGCGCCGGAGCGCGATAGATCACGATCAACAGTCCCACCACGAGAATCACGGTCCATTTTTCCGTTGATTTAGCGCTCTTGCGTGATTCCTGAATCATGTCACGACCGAACGTCGCGGTGCCGCTCAATGCGATCTCCATTCCCGCTGGCAGCGACGGCTCTGCAGTATTCGTCGGCGTGTGTTTCAACCTGTTGACAAAGTCTTCGACTTCACCGACCAGAATCGTGTTTGACTGATCGAGAAACTCGGTCCGCAACCACACGACGATCGATGTGGCCTGCTTGTCGTCACTGATATACATCTCGCCAACTCGTTTTTCTTCAAACGAGTCGATCCCCTGTACGATGCGTTCTTTTGCGGCGGCCTCAGCACCCGCAGTGTCACCCGCATCTTCGGTAGATTGGTCGGCTGCCGGCAGCCCGGAAATCCGTCGGACTTCGGGGATGACCCACCGCGACAGGAAATCGTAGTCTTCAGCCAGCAGACCATCACCCTGTTCGCGCCGCACGACAAGGACGATATTGCTTTGCCGCAAATCGTCAGGAAATGCCTGCTTGAATTTGTCTTCTGCAACTCGACTGGCGGCATCCTCAGGCAGAAACGCAAACTCGCCGTTCTGCGCGACGGCACTCAATTCTGGGGCTGCCCAGAAACAAGCTGCCAGAAGCGCTGCCCAGCCCAGCAGAATCAACACGGCTTTATGAGCGGCAAGATCGCCGAGACTTTTGAACAGCATGGATCGGCCTGAAAAAGCAGGTCAAAGAAAAGGCTTCAAACGCCAGAACGTAGCGGATTTAGGCCCAAAATTCAATCCGAAGAACGCCTTCGATCAATTCAGTTGCATCATAGTTGCAGATCGGGTCAGGTTGCGGAATTGCGGGGCTTTCGCGACTCAGGGATGACTTTGAGGCATGAAAATGTCCAGGCAAGGTTGCAGCAGACAATATATTGATCAAGCGTACCGTCTTCGCTTCAATCCCTTTCACAGACTGCTAAACTTGCCATTCCTGCTGGCTGAATATACTCCGCGCGGCTAGATTTGAGGTGTTGTGAGCGGCATGGAGCTAGCCGCCGGTGCTGACCGAATGCACAACCTGCGGCTAGCGGTCTGTTGAGTTAGTGATGCAA
>JAYUVA010000677.1:0-3910 GCA_043754375.1 Candidatus Kuenenia sp.
CAGGCGATGCTGGGTGGCTTGCTGCTTGACAGGTCGGACATTCCGGGATTTCTCGCATGGAAAACCTCATTGCCAGCCAATGCCAAACAGCATTCTGAGATCTGGTACGTTCAGGGCCGCTGGGCGCAGTCGACAAATCAGCTCGAAGCGGCGGCCCGCTGTTTTTGGGAAGCAACACGTCTGGCCCCGGACAGCCGCAAAGCCTGTTTTCCGTTGGGTCAGGTGCTGACTCAGTTGAATCGCGGTCCGGATGCTGAACGATTTCTGCGGCGGGCCGAACAGCTTGCGGAATTACATCGGATCATGCGACCTGTCTATTTCGAACGACCAAACACGCAGACACTCCTCCAGATCGCACGTCTGATGGAGTCTCTCGGACGCACGGACGAAGCGCTGGCGTGGTATTTTGCGACGAGCAAGTTCTCGCCGGAGGAGCCAGTGGCCCTGGAATCGATGGCGCGGCTCCGGAATCTGCTTTCAAATCGAGCGTCGGATCAGGTGCCTGTGTCACGTAATCCTGCAAGCGAAATTGATCTATCGAGCTTGACACTTCCAACCTGGAATCTTCCTTTGGAGTCGAATTCTGAGACCACAAAGAATGACCGAGCGCCTTGGTTTTTCAGGGACGTAGCAGCCGCTGCCGGAATTCACTTTCAGTATTTCAACAGTGATGATCCGCAGACTGAAGGAAAGCGGATGTTTGAAACAACCGGTGGCGGTGTTGCTGTGGCCGACTTTGATAACAACGGCTGGCCGGATATCTATCTGACCCAAGGCTGCCGCTGGCCAGTAGTTGAGTCGCAGCGCGAGTTTGCGGATCACTGCTATTTGAATACCGGTCGTGGAATATTCAGAGAATGTGCTCAATCGGCCGGATTGCTGGAATTTGCTTACAGTCAGGGTGTGTCCGCAGCTGACTTTGACAACGACGGATTTGAAGACTTGTACGTGGCAAATATCGGTGGAAATCGTTGCTTCAGAAATAACGGCGACGGGACGTTTCAGAGCCTGAAACTGGAATCACGGGCAATCGAAGAGTCGTGGACGACCAGTTGTGTCGCTACGGATCTGAACGGCGATGGTTTTCCCGATCTGTATGATGCCAATTACCTGAGCGGCGCGGAGGCGTTTACGACGATTTGCGGCAAACTGCATCCCAGGACCTGTTCGCCGGCAACTTTCAATGGATCGATTCCAGCTATCCACCTCAATAGTGGAGATGGTTCCTGGCTCGATGCGACGTCCGACTTCGGTATTTCCAATTTGAGAGGAAAATCACTGGGTGTCGTGGTCGCCAGACTGAGTCAATCTCCTGTCCCGGACCTCCTGATTGCCAATGACGGCGAAGCGAATTTTCTGTTTCGCTGTTTAGAAGACGCTCAGAACCAACAACCACGCTACACGGATGTGGCGATCCATTCGGGTGTCGCGTTTGATCGAGACGGTCAGGCTCAGGCATGCATGGGCATTGCCGTCGATGATTTCAATGGCGATTCCCGCCTGGACTTTTTTGTCACAAACTTTTATGAAGAATCAAATACTCTGTATATCCAGAAATCAGGCTACTTATTCGTAGACGAGACACGTGAATTCGGATTACGGAATCCCAGCCTCCTGAAGCTGGGATTCGGAACACAATCGCTCGACTGTGACCTGGACGGATTTTCCGATCTTGTTGTGGCAAATGGTCATGTGGATGACTTTTCGTATGACGGAAAACCTTACCGGATGCAGCCGCAGATATTTGCCAACAGAGGCGGCGTTCAATTTGATGAGGTTGCGGTCAGCAGCCCGGATTCTTATTTTGCCGGTCATTATCTCGGACGGGGAATGGCGAGGGTCGACTGGAATCGGGACGGCCACGAGGACTTTGTCGTCTCCCATCTGGACTCACCCGCTGCACTCGTCACAAATCTGACTGAGTCGTGTGGGAACTCAATTACCTTTCGGCTGACAGGCGTAAATTGTTCACGCGACGCAATCGGGACAAATGTGACCATGACCTGCGCTGGTAAGAGCCACACGCGACAACTGACTGCCGGCGACGGTTATCAGGCAAGCAATGAGCGAATTCTTGTTTTCGGTGTTGGCAATTCGGAACTGGCGACAGAAGTCACCATTGAATGGCCTTCAGGCCTGACGCAGACGTTTCACAATATCAGGGCAGGTATCGAACATCACATCGTGGAAGGCCACGACTTCATCGGCGAAGTGCCCTTTGAGGGTGCCGCTCAGAATTGAATCGGGGGAAATGTGAATCAGCGACGGCGCAGAATTCTGTTCGTTAGTGCTTTGCTCATAGTTGTCATTGCAGGGGTGGCGTACCGGTTTCGGTCGCCTCCACGGATGAATGTTCTGCTGATCACTCTGGATACGACCCGGGCCGACCGTCTGGGTTGCTATGGCTACAACGAGGCATTGACCCCCGCGATGGACTCCATTGCGCGGGATGGTGTCTTGTTTGAGCGGGCTTATGCCTCGGCACCGCTGACTCTGCCATCGCACGCAAGTCTGTTCACGGGTCTCTACAATCCCGAACACGGGATCACAACAAACGGACGTGGTAAGTATTCCGCACCAAATCTCATGTTGTCCGAGGTACTTGCTGCCGCAGATTATCAGACCGCTGCATTTGTCGCGTCGTTTGTGCTGGACGCGAGATTCGGCCTGAATCGCGGGTTTCAGGTCTATGACGATGAGATTCGTGATACGTCCCACAAGGGTGACGTCCTGCATCGTGAGAGAAACGGTGCCGCTGTCGTGGATTCGGCGCTGCGATGGCTGAAGACACGACAAGCTTCTCCATTTTACTGCTGGGTCCACCTGTACGATCCCCATTTTCCGTATCAATCGCATCCTGCAGAGTTCGGGGAAAAATTCAGGGAGCGTCCTTATGATGCAGAAATTGCTTACGTCGATCTGCAGCTCGAACGGCTGCTGTCGGAATTGAAAGAATCGGGCCTTGAGTCCAGTACGCTCGTCGTGATCGTGGGTGACCACGGCGAAGGACTGGGGGATCATATTGAGGAGAATCACGGCTACACGTTGTACAACTCTACGCAGCATGTGCCTCTGATTTTCAAATGTCCAGGTGTGACCGTTGCTGGACATCGCCATCAGCTTCCTGTGTCACTGGTCGATGTGCTTCCGACCATCTGCGATCTGCTCGGACAGCCTGTTCCGGAGAAAATATCAGGTCGCAGCGTGACAGATGCTTTGCAGGGGAGGTCCATCGAATCTGTTGACTGCTACTCTGCGACGGATGATCCTTTTCTGCACGAAGGATGGTCGCCACTGCGGAGTCTCACGACGGAACGATGGAAATATATTCGAACGACCAGGCCGGAACTGTTTGATCTCCGGAATGACCCGCAGGAGAAGCACAATCTGGCTGAGTCCAATGTTCAGCGATTGAAAGCGATGGAATTGTCGTTGTCGCAAATGGAGCAACGCATGATCGCTCAGGCATCATCCAACGTACAGTTATCGGAACGGGAACTCCGGATTCTGCAGAGCCTTGGTTACGTCGGGCAATCCGATCCAGATGAGCCAGTACCAACCAGCGATACGCCGCTGCTGGATATCAAAGACATGCTGCAGTACGACGTCGATGCGCGTGCTGCCTTTAACATGATGCAGAACGGACAGCTGGACAAGGCGATCACAAGCCTTCAGGAAATTGTTTCCCGGTCACCGGGGCATGCGGCATCTCGATTCTTTCTGGGACAGGCACTCGAAATGAAGGGCGACCTTCCCGGAGCGATCACAAGTTATGAACAGGCTCTGCAAATTAAACCGGATCACATGGATGCCCTGATCAGGCTCGGCGCTGCGCACGGAACCTCTGGCAGACTGCAGCAGGCGATTGGCTATTTTGAACAGGCGGTGAAGATCAATCCGGAGTCCGTTT
>JAYUVA010000678.1:0-10940 GCA_043754375.1 Candidatus Kuenenia sp.
TGTAACTGAGGCAGGAACGTGTCGAGCCATCCGGAAAATTCTTCGCGCGGCAGAACACGTCGCATGAGGTCCGCTTCATTGAAACCGGGTGAAAAGAAATCGTTGCCAGAAGGTTCAAAGTGTGCCGGATAGTTGACGTCTTTCAGGTAGTAGTGTTTCGCTCTGGCCAGGATGAGTTCCTCAAGCGGCTTGTGGCCGGTGCTGCGCGCATAGTCCAGTTCCAGTGACAGCGCGAATCCGGTATCAGGATGAATTCCCGTACGAATCGGATAACTGAGTTTTGGAAGGTAATCCATCGAATACTGCACAATGACCGTTTCCAGCGGCCTGAGGTTGTCCCGCCACTGCTTTGCACCGGCATCATCCCAGTCGTGAAGTTCGGCGACAAGTTGCAGAAACCACGCCCAGCCATACATGCGTTCAAAACTCTTGTTCTCCTTTGGCTGAAAATAATCCGCTTCGACCTGCAACTTGTCTTGTGTGAGTTGCCGATGCAGAGTCTCACGAATCTGAGCGGCAGCAGTAGAGTCGGGATACAGCTTCAACAGACGAACCAGCATCCAGTGTCCGTGTACCGACGAATGCCAGTCGAAGCAACCATAGAAAACAGGATGCATGGCTGCGGGGGATTTGACGTCTTCGGCGGAAGTCATCACATTCGAAGGTTTGTTGGGATACTCCTGCGGAATTCCTTTGAACGCAAGCGCCGCGAAGGCCGCGATTTGATCATCCGACAAGGTCATTCCCAATTGCTCCGCTGGCTTTGACCTATTTTCAGCCTCGTCCGCAAACGCAACCTGGAACGGCCCACCAAAAAACGCGACCATCAGCTGGCCCAGAACGACAAAACAAATGCTCAGTGTTTGGGAAAAGATCTGCATAATTTCACTCGTGGGACTCTTCGGACTACTAACAGTTGAATTTTCGTAACCGTTCACGCCTCAGAACGAAACCTGCCCAAGCAACCACAGATAAACACAAATTGACACAGATAGAAATCAACAATCAATCTGTGTTCATTCGTGTCCATCTGTGGTTCAAACTTTCATTCTCGAAATGTCGTGAACGGTTACGAATTTTCGTTCTCTCGCGAAGAATTTTAGACGTCTGTTTGCAGACGTCAGGTCCGGCAGAAAAATGATCGGCAGAAAAATGCAGCCTCACGACTCGAGGTCTGTCTGCGATTCATTTTTCAACAACCGTTTCATACGGGATGATCCGCGGTGTCAGCATGATCAGGGTTGCGGCGGGGCTGTAGTCCTTTTTGTCTCCATCTGCTGAAAATACCTGGGGCACTGCAATCAGCAGGCTCTGATCGCGGGACAGTCGAACGCTCGAACGGATCAGCGTGCGATTGACGGAAGGAACCTGAACCGTGACGTTCGCTTTGGGATTGTCGGGAGATGCAAACGGCAGGTTTGCCAGTTCAACCTTTTGAATCTGTGAGAGGTTCACGATCGCCTGAAGTTCGACCTCCATTTCTTCGGTGACGTCAGCGATAAGCTCAATCTGAGTTCCTTCGCCGACCATTTCGACGACCGGCTCCATTTTGTGACCGGCATCGTCAGCCAGACGCATGTTGGTCACAAACGGTCGTTGTATGAAATCCGCAATTGATGCGATTTGCCCATTGAAGACCGTAACTTTGGGGGCGAACATGATGTTGCTGCGGTAGTCTGATTGGGCAGACACCACTAACTCGTGAGCTTGTTGCTCCGTGATCGTCGAATCAAAAACAGGGCACGATTGGATCATACCCTGCTGGACTTGAAAACCTGGCTCGAAGGGTGCATGTGCTTGCAGCAGGGTTTCAGACTGGAATTGACTTCTGTGCGAGCCGCCATTTCTGAGTGCCGACAGGATCGTATCATCAAGCCAGCCAAGCTTGTTGATCACATTGTCCGTCACTGACATCAGGCGGCATTCCATCGTCACCTGACAGAGGCCACCGCGTTCGACCGACTTAAGCAAGTACTGGATTGCCTGGCGAGTCTTATCAGTGACTTCGACCGTCACTTTGCCATCTTTGATTTCGATTCGGTCCGGCACGTACATTTGAAAGTGTGCGAGAATTTCAACTTCGCTGTCTGCTTCCGGATGGAGCCTGCGAATGCTGGCGAGAGCATTGTTGACATCAAATGTCAAAGTCTCACGTGGCCCATTGTCCGCTGGCTTTGGCGGGGTGTTCACCTGGCTTGCCGAGAACACGGGCAGATGAATTTCCGGTCGTTCGGAGATGTCGACAATTCGGGCTTCTGTCAGTCCCGTGGCGGCGGCGGCCAGCACAATCAGAAGAGCCATATATTGCAGCCCACGGGATCGGTGCCGATGAGCGTCGAGCATCACGATTCTTTTCTTCAGACTTCGATCGGCGGACATAAATATCAGCCCCATGGTCGCCGCGTCTCGGTTCTGCAATCTCAATGAAGCATAGTGTACCAGCATTCGACCGTAGTCTGCGACGGAACGTTCAGGCACATGCCGCACGACAAGCTCATCCGCCGCCAGTTCCATACAGGCTCGCAGACGGGACACTGTCAACCACGCCAGCGGATTGAACCAATGGACAGCTCGGACAAAAACTGCGATCGCCAGAACCAGAGGATCGCGACGACGTACGTGGCTCAGTTCATGCAGCAGTACCCATTTCAATTGGTCCGCAGACAGCGTCTGCAGATCACCTGACGGAATACAGATAACCGGTTTGAAAAGTCCAAAGACAGCAGGAACTGCCAGCGACGAAACCTCCTTCAACCCTGGCCGTCTTCCGACTTGCAGTTCATCGCAAACCCGCAGGACGATGTCGATCACGGACTGATCCGTAACTGCCGGAGATCGTTTCAGTCGCGAAGCAAATCGGAAGTATGTGATCAGACTGCGGCTGACCAGGAGGATGGCAACAAACAGCCACAGGAACACTATCGAATACGCCACGATGACATTCCAGTCGATATCGGATTCAACGACAACTGAATGCATTGGCTCAACAGCGTAGGCCGAAGATTCGACGGCAGGCTGCCATTCGACTGGCCCTCTCTCGTTGTGATGCACATCCCGATGACTGTTGACGGCGACTTCCTCGTTCGACTCACCAAACAACCAATGTTCGGCGATTCCATCAACGTGCGGTTGAATACTCATCCCGAATGGCACTGAGTACGGGACCATCAGCCGGGCCACAACCAGCATCCACAGCAGGCAGTGATAACGAGCCGCAATGCGGCGACGTGTCAGCAATTGAAAAACCAACGCGAAGCCGAACAGCGGCAATGCTCGCCATGCAGCGATGCAGACCGGATACAGTGCCCGCTCGGCCACGATTTCAAAAAACGAGTCGATCATTTCCTTGATCCTTAATCTGTTATCGTTCCATCGAATCCAGAAGTTTCTTCAGTTCATCGATCTGATCTGCCGTGAGCTTCGAAGACTCTACAAGATGTAGCAATGCCGGAGCAGTGTCTCCGCCGAACACGCGATCCAGAAACGAACGACTTGCGTGTCGCACACAGTCTGCCCGTTTCACGCGGCCTGAGTAAATATATTTCTTGCCGGAGGAAGTTGCAGACAATGCCCCCTTCTTGACAAGTCGATGCAGCATCGTCTTGATGGTGGCGGCCGACCACGCGTGAGCATCAGCAAGATGTTCAATCACATCACTTGCTGCGGTTGGCTGTGATTCCCAGATCAGGTTCATCACAATCCATTCCGCGTCGGATATCTGCATACAGCACCTCTTTCGTTTACATGTGTAAACAATGTATGTGCCAAAGCAGATTCAGGTAAAGACCAGATTTCCTGAAGCAGCACTGCCCGGTTCCCACGAACTGGTGACATCCTGATGTCATGTTGGACCTTGGGACGTCCGGACTATAAGCCAAGCCCGCTTGGCTGGCCGGCTAGCGTCCGGTTCTCAGGGTAACGCCCAGCGGCTGATGGAATGGCAAAATCTCAACTGGCGCGCGCCTTACGCGGCGAAGGGACTGGAAAACTTTGAACTTCGTTAGACAGACATTCCGGATCGCAGACTCAATAGCATCATAAAGGCAACCGAAGTTGCCGTCGTGACAGCTCCCTTGTCGTCAGTTCTTGGAGAAGACCGATGAAATCAGTACTCTATGCTGTCGTGGTTCTGGTGATTGCTGCCGGTAATGTCCCGGCTTTCGGCATGGATCCTTGATTTGAAGACGCAGCGGTCGAGTTCGATCGCGCCAACGATCCTCAGGAAATTCAGCGAGCGACCGAAGCTCGGCGGACAGAGATGGCTCGGCTGATTGCACTATCTTCGGCGGCAAGCATGGAACCGTCGCCGATTTGGGCGTGGCTGACACGCAACCTTTGGAGCCGATCTTTCTACGTCGTGCCGATCGGCATCTCAGTTCTCGTCATCAGCGTGTTGTGGATGACGCGGCCGAAGGAACTGGACCTGCGAACGTTCATCATCGCCTGGTTTCTTTCTACTCCGGTCGGATTTCTGCTGTGGGTCTATGGGTGGAAAACATTCGGAGCCGGTAATGGGCATATTACGGCAACTGTGGGAACCACAGCATTGCTCGTATGGTGTACCTGGCACCGGGGTTTGTACGTCGCATGGGTTGAACGAAAAGTCCGCAAAGGCGTAACACTGTGTATCCTGTCCGGAATCGCGACAGTCTCGGTAAAAACAATCATCGGCAGCAGCACCGGTCCGATCACACTGGCGATGACAGCGGCGGTCATTGGGGCCGCACTTCCAGTCTGTCTGCTGCTTGAAGTCAAAGTGAATGCATGGCAGCGTCGGTTCGTTGCCAGGTTTGTCATGGCGACCTGGAGATTCTTGAATCAACCAATCGCTCTTGGTCATGTCACGGCGTTTCCTGCGTCTTTTCGATCCGGAGCGGCCGAGCAAGGCAAAGCCCGAACTTTGCGCGAAGGCTGAGGAAGCCACCCCGAATTCTGATGAATCCGGCTACGCGGATGCAGCCACCGGGCGAGCGGCTGGGCGTCAGCCCTCCGAGTACCACGCCGGAATCGCGGCCCCCGACGAGTCACAAAGTGCAACTCGGCAAGGGGGAACTACAGAGCCAGCTAACTTCAAGGTGCCACTGGTTTTTGCAGCGAGTATTCCTCAACAACACGATAGTGAGGTTCCTGCCCGTTGGGAGCAGCCGGAACATCGAGCCACGCGATTTTCCGGCGGATGGATTCGGGAATATCAACCGCGATGAAGAGACGGGGCATCAGAGATTTACTTCTGTCAACGACAGCCATCCCTGCACATCGCGGTCCTGAGTCGCGTTGGCGAAGCGAAGTGGCAACCCATTGGTCAGAAGATTGGGGACTCGCACGGCCAGCGTGTACTTGCCTTTCGGAACCTCTGAGAGATCAAAGGCGTCGTTCCACACACGAGGCTCGTCATCAGGCAGCAGGCCGGTCAGCTTGCCTGTGGACGTGATCGTCTTGATGACCTTGCCGTCAGCGATCAATGCGTATTCAGCTCTCCAGTCATGGTAGAACGGTGCCACACCTCGGTTTTCCAGCTCCAGTTTTATCTTCAGCTCGTCATTGTCGGATGAAACGCTGATCACAGGCACGTGGAATTCATAGCCCATCCGTCGCACTTCCGCTTCGGCTCGCAGCTTCCGTTCTTTGTCTGACTTCTTTTCAAACATGCCTGTGTCCATCAGCCAGGAGGCATGCGTCTGGTCGATGCACATTCGGAAGTTCTGGATGTTTTTGTCGCCAGGCTCAGCATCGAACACTTTGCCCCAGGCCTCCGGCCGGATCTCGCCGCCGATCGGATGAGTCTTCCACTTCTCCAGTGCCGCTACTCCCGCGTGTTTCAGGGCAGGCATGTAGAACCAGTCGTCGGCTTTCCTGCCGGTGTCGAGCGTCGCCCAGGCGAAGGAATCGTCGTGGTAGCCGAAAGGCTGATTGGCATTCGACGCTTTGCCCCAGGTGTCTTCCCCGGCCGGATAGCGAAGCAGCACCGCAGTCACCTTAAACGCCCTTGCATAGGCATCCATCACTTCGGCCTGCACGGTTTTGGACGCGAATAGTTCTTCCTTCGGATATGTATGCCATTCGCCCCACGTTCCCAGCAGCCCAGCCGTGATGAAACCAATCCGAGGGTCGCCATCATATTTTTTACCGAACGCCGCAATAAAATTCATCAGAGCCCTGCGAAGATTCTGATCTTCATAGTCCGGCGTCTCAACCTTAGCTGGCGGAAACGGCTGAGTATTCGTGTGGAGATACTGATGAACCTTCAGACCATCATCGAGCAGAAACTTCGGAATGACGTTGGTCTTCGCGGGATACTCCAGATAAATCCGAAACACCGCCTGATGGCCACGCCCGGCGATCTCATTCAGCAGATCTTCCAGCGGCTGCCAGTCGAAATCTTCATACCCTTTCATCAGGTCTGCAAGACCAACGTAGTTGAACTCCATCGAGTGCGGAAAATGTACGTTCGTGTCACTCGCATACGGCACCAATCCCTTCAACGGATTCGCAATCGGACCTGGAGCATACTCCAGCGGAATTGGTTCATCCGCCGCTCCATTGAGCGACACGATGCACATCAGAAGAACGATCAAAACGCGATTCATGTTGCGGACTCGATGACGCCACAGAAAAATTCATCCGGGGAGAATAGCCAGAATAGCAGTCCAGCTTGCTGTTTCCCAACAGACGACTCCGCTGGCGGAAAACTTACTTTGCATTTTTGGGATGGGACTCTGGAGCAATTTGCCGCTCAGCCCTGAACTTGACGGTGACCGTGACGGTGACGGTGACGGTGACGGTGACGGTGACGGTGACGGTGACGGTGACGGTGGCACGGTGCCTGTTGCCGGGCTCATCCATAAAATGTGGCGACTTTTCCTGCCGGACTGGCAACACCCGATGCGAGAGCAGTCGCGGATGATTGTTAAAGTAGGTTCTTTCTGCCGGAAAGGACTTTCGTCGTAAGGCGAACCGCCATGGGTCGCACATCCGCTCCACGTCGCCTCGTGGCCGTCCTTTCGACCGTGACTCGTCGCTGGTCGCGGCGTGGCCGCGAAGTCCTGCTCGGCAAGCAGGACCTACCGAAATCGGCGATTGCACCCGCCGCTGCCGGATTGCGTTGTCGCTGGACTCTTCTGCAAAGTGTTGCGACGATGATGCGTCAGGAAACACGCGCAAGTTCAACATGAATCGGATTCGAGCCATGCAGAACGGAAACATACTTCCAGGGTTCGATTCGCGCACTCATCGACAGGGACGAGTTTGGCGCAGATGGCTGATCTTCTGTGTTACGATCGCAGCAGCAGTTGCTGGTGCCGTTGCGGAACCCGCTGCAGCCGACGAAGGGCGTGCGGTGGTACGGCGCTTGAATCGGCTTGAGTACCAGAACACGATCTGCGATCTGCTGGGCGTGAAGATTGATTTTCAGGAAATGCTGCCGCGGGATAATTCAATAGACGGCTTCGACAACGTAGGTGAAGCGCTTCACACGTCTTCGTTTCTGATGGAACGATACCTCGAAGCTGCCAGCATCGCGTTGGATCGCGCGATCGCGAATCTGCCGCAGCCGCCAACGATCCAGAAGCGTTACAGCCTGAAGGAAACGTATCAGGTCAAATCCACGACGGAGAACGTTTTTCGCAGGTCGGATGACGACGATCGAGTTGTCATGTTCAGTTCATCGCCCTGGCAGTCGGCATCGCTGTCGCCCTTTTATCCACCAGATCCCGGCAATTACCGATTTCGGATCTCGGCCGCTGGTATCCAAAGCGCCGGCAAACCTGTGACGTATCGTGTGGACGCCGGACTCATGCTGATGACCGGCAAGCAGCACCTGGTCAGTTACTTTGATGCACCACCTGATGAGTCAGCCGTCGTGGAATTCGTCGATTATCTGGATGCACAAAATACAATCCGCATTCTGCCGTATGGACTTGCGTCTGCTCAGGAAGTTCACAGGATCGGCGCGGATCAATTTGACGGACCCGGTCTGGCGATTGACTGGATCGAAGTCGAAGGGCCGTTGAACGAAAACTGGCCTCCGGCAAGTCATCGTCTGATTTTTGGCGATCTGTCGCAGGAATCGGCTCCGATGGAAAACCAGCCGACTCGCGTCGAAGTCGTATCGAGCGACCCACTGGCCGATGCAGAACGCCTCCTCCGCCAGTTCTGCCGTCGGGCGTTTCGAAGGACCGTCGCAGACAACGACATTGCTCCGTTTATCCAGCTTGTGAACGGAAAACGGAAGGAAGGACGATCATTCGAACAGGCCATGCGGGTCGGTTTCACGGCGGTCATGGTGTCGCCACAGTTTCTGTTTCTTCCCGAGAAACCAGGTATGCTCGACGACTTCGCTCTTGCCAGTCGGCTCTCCTATTTTCTGTGGCGCACGATGCCGGATGACGAACTCCTGGCGCTGGCTGAGCGGACAGAATTGCACCGCCCCGAGACGCTTCATGATCAGGTCGAGCGGATGCTGAACGATCCGAGGTCACAGGCGTTTGTCTGCGATTTTGTCGGCCAGTGGCTGAACCTGCGCGATCTCAATTTTACGATGCCTGGTCATCTGCTGTATCCGGAGTTTGACGACATGCTGAAGGAGTCGATGCTGCGGGAGACGGAATTGTTCTTTGCGGAAATTCTGACGCATGACCTCAGTCTGACCAATTTTGTTGCGTCTGATTTTTCCATGCTGAACGGACGGCTGGCGCGACACTATGGTATTCCGGGTGTTGAAGGCTGGGAATTCCGCCGCACACCGTTGCCGCCTGACAGTCACCGCGGCGGTGTCATGACAATGGCCAGCGTGCTGAAGGTCACGGCGAACGGTACTTACACCTCGCCGGTCATGCGTGGTGTGTGGGTGCTGGAACGCATTCTTGGTACGCCGCCGGCACCACCGCCCGAGAACGTGGCAAGCCTGGTTCCCGACATCCGCGGTGCAACCACGATCCGAGCGCAACTGAACAAGCATCGCCAGGATGAGGCATGTGCGGGCTGCCATGATGAAATCGACCCGCCCGGTTTCGCCCTTGAGAATTTTGACGTCATCGGCGGTTGGCGAGACCGTTATCGGCTTGCCGGATGGACGCGCGATGCCGAGGAAGTGACCCTGAACGGCAGGAAGATGCCATACTACAATGGAGCGAAAGTCGATCCTTCCGATGTGCTGCCGGATGGCCGTGCGTTTCAGAATATCGATGAACTCAAGTTGCTTTATCTGG
The DNA here is from genome assembly GCA_043754375.1 of Candidatus Kuenenia sp. Classification (GTDB taxonomy): domain Bacteria; phylum Planctomycetota; class Planctomycetia; order Planctomycetales; family Planctomycetaceae; genus SXXK01. The sequence goes on from JAYUVA010000678.1 coordinate 9,207, forward strand.
CTGACAAAGACCAGCTCGCGCGCACGCTGACGGACAAACTGGTGACCTACAGCACAGGTGCCGCACCAGCCGCAGCCGATCAGCCACGGATCGAAGCCATCGTTGCCCGCATACGCGAACAGAACTACGGATTTCGGACACTCATCCACGCCGTTGTTCGGGACGAGCTGTTTCAGACAAAATGAACTCCTGAAGTGAGACCTCCATTGCGAAGCGAATTCAGATTCCGAAAGGCTCAACCAACGACCCGACGCCAACTGCTGCGTGCGGCCGGAGTCGGGATCGCATTGCCCGTGCTGGATTGTTTTCAGCCGCGTGTACAGGCGGCTCAAAGCGAAACACCGCCGCGACGGATGGTCTGCATCTGCACGCCGCTGGGCCTTCATCCGGCCGATTTCTTTCCGACGACGCCCGGGCCGGACTACGAATTGACTCCGCATCTGGAAGTCTTCGGGGAGTTACGCAAGGATTTCACGGTGATCTCTGGCCTGTCACATCCGGACGTTGGTTCCAGTCACGATTCGATCTTCAGTTTCCTGACAGGCGCACCGCATCCGGAAATCCGATCAGGATTTCGCAACAGTATTTCACTGGATCAATTTGCGGCTGAGCAGATTGGCGGGCTGACACGGTTTCCGTGTTTGTCGTTGTCAGCAGAGGGCTTTGGGCTTTCGTGGACACGCAGCGGTGCGTTTGTGCCGTCGGACCTGTATCCGGCCAATGTCTTTGCCCGCATGTTTCTGGAAGGACGCCCCGATGAAGTACAGTTGCAGCGGCAGCGTTTGAGCGAAGGACGAAGCATTCTGGATATGGTACGCGAGCAGGCTCGGCAGATGCAGCCAGCGCTGGGTCAACGCGATCGTGAAAAAGTCGATGAATACTTCACCAGCGTTCGCGAACTGGAACAGCGAATGGCCATTGCACAAGAGTGGTCGCAGCGACCGAAGCCACACGTCGATGCTCAACAACCACAGAACAACATGAATTCGGCAGATGTGATCGGCAAGTCGCGGCTGATGTTTGACCTCGTCCATCTCGCCATTCTGACCGATTCGACACGACTGATCACGATGCTGCTCCTGGGAACCAGCCAGGTGCCTCCGATTCCCGGCGTTTTACTCGGCCATCACGACCTGTCACATCACGGGCAGGATCCACAGAAAATTGCGCAACTGCGGACCGTTGAGATCGAAAAAATGAAGGTCTTGCATGAGCTGTTGTTGAAGCTGAAGAATACAAAAGAGCAGGGCGAGAGCCTGTTGGACCGCACCATGGTCTTCTTCAGCAGCAACCTTGGCGATGCCAGTACACACTCGACGAAAAACCTGCCTGTGCTTTTGGCCGGCGGAGGATTCCGACACGGCCGGCATCTGGCCTTTGATCCTGACAACCCGCCACCGCTGTCGAACCTGTACCTGTCGATGCTGCATCGTCTGGGCATCCACGCCGGAGAATTCGCCTCAAGCACTGGAACGCTGACTGGGCTGGAGTCATAATGGCACCAGAAACATCAGACTGCAGAAAGAGAACGTCAGACTGCTTTGAATGAAGTCGTCAAATGGGTTAGTCTGGGAGCCTGTCCCGATACTCCAGAACTGTGAGCGCAAGGCGCTAGCGGGCTGTTAATTGAATCGTTTAACCCTGAGCCGCAGGCGACGGCGTCACCGGAAACCGTCGCCTGCGGCTCAGGGTTAAACAAATTTGCTGGCTGTGCATACGAAATCAACAGACCGC
>JAYUVA010000679.1:0-5857 GCA_043754375.1 Candidatus Kuenenia sp.
TGCCGGCCGAGATCTGGATGAACTGATCGCCGAACGTGCGGCGGACGTTCGCTGTCCGGTCTTGCTCATGCTCGCTGGTCGCGACAGGATTATCGATAACTCAGGGACGCGTGTCCTTGTGACCCGATTCGGAACCAATCACCTGACCAGCGTTTGCTATCCTGATGCCTGCCATACGCTGGAATTCGAGCCCACTCGTGCCGCGATTTTTTTGGACCTGACAGAATGGCTTATAAAGCGTCCCACCGGCATTGCTCTCGGCGAGGATTGCCGGTAGAGCAGATTGACTCTAGACTGCGTGAGCTATTCCATTCATGATTCTGGCTGTATCAAGCCCAACCTTCAGCCCTGATTGAGAGTCTAAGAGTAATCGCATGCTGGAACGCCGCGAACTTTTCCCAAACGTGATCGAACTCAATTTTCAGGCCCGTCGAAGGATGGGGTGCTGCGTCTATCTGATTTATTCCGGATCGGACTGGATGCTGCTGGATATTGGTTACGAAGACACTGTCGATGAACTGATCAAGCTGATTCGGCAATTGGATTTTCCGCTGGCCAACTGTAAGTATCTGGTGGCAACTCACGCGGATGCTGATCATGTGCAGGGCTTTCAGAAAGCCAAAGAAATGCTACCCGGATCGCTACTTGTAGCGCATCACGAAGCGAAGCAGATTCTGGAATCCGGCGACCGAATCGCATCCTTTGCCGAAATTCCGATGCAGGGGATTTCGATTGAGATGCCGAAGTTTGTGATCGACAGGGAAGTGTCCGAAGGCGATGTGCTTCAACTGGGTGATCTGAAATTGCAGGTCTGGGATACGCCTGGTCATGCGATCGGTCAACTTTCGTTCCGGCTGGGCACTTTATTGTTTTCCGGCGACAATATTTTCCGCGACGGCTGCGTCGGCAGTATTGACTGTCATCACGGGTCAGACATTCCGGCGTTCATCCTATCGCTCAAACGGATCCAGGCCAGCAGCGTGGAATGGCTGCTGCCAAGTCACGGCCCCGCTTTTCGGAATGATCGCAAGTTGTTACAATCGGCTATCGATCGACTGGACCGTTACCAGCACATGGCCGACTTCGGAACCTGTGCGGTCGATTGGCCGCTGCTGGACGAATGGGAAGTTGAACTTGGCAAGGGAACGCATCCGGCAACGAACAAATGAAACCGATGTGATGCACTGGGCATATTCGTTTAACCGCGTGAGCAACGCCCCGCGCGTCGTGTTTCAAATCTCAAATCTCAAATAGAACAATCGCGGCCCGCTGGGCACGCGGTTAAACGAGCCAAGGCCCAGGGGGTGCGGTATTGCAGGCAGAATTCCCGGAATATCCGTCAGCACCGGTCCTTTCTTGACGTAGCCGCTCCGGACGCTTACCCTGAACAGTGTGAAACGTGAATTTGCCGTTGTAGAACGCTGTTTTTCACAAACGATTCAGCGCCGAGTGCAATTCATGTCAATTTGTCTCTGTTCCGACGGTCGATGTTATTTATAGCCCACCTCAGAGATTTCCTTGGTCCTCCCCGGACCATGATATGATGTTCCGGTTCCTCGCCTCATTGGCCGGAGATTTCAAATGTTGACACTACTTGGACAACCCACCAGATACTGTGATGGAGTATCTCGTCGCAGCTTCATGAAGATCGGCGGCCTGTCGATGGGCGCTGTGGGCGGTGTGAATCTCGCCAGCATGCTGCGTGCAGAAGCAACGCTGGGCAACGCAAATTCCGGATCACAGAAGTCCGTCATTAATATCTTCCTTGGTGGCGGTCCGCCGCACCAGGACATGTGGGAAATCAAGACTGAGGCACCTCGCGAAATTCGTGGGGAATTCAGTCCGATCGAGACGGCCGTGCCCGGGATTCAGATTGGTGAATGCTTTCCGAAACTTGCGGCGATCATGGATCGACTTGTTGTCGTGCGATCGGTCGTCGGCTGTTCCGGTGCGCACGATGCGTTTCAGTGCATGACCGGCTGGGAACGTAAGAGTATCGAATCGATCGGTGGTCGGCCTTCCATTGGTTCGGTGCTGTCCAAAGTGTATGGACCACGCGATGTTGGAATTCCTCCAGCCGTGGCGCTGGCGGAGAAGACGGATCACGGACCGTGGTCAGAGCCTGGTTCTGCGGGATTCCTGGGATCGGCCTTTCAGCCGTTTCGACCGAATGGTCACGGCATGGAAGACCTGACACTGAATGGTGTTTCACTTGATCGCCTGGAAGATCGAAGATCGCTCCTAAGGGGCCTGGATCAGCTCAAACGCTCTGCCGATGCGACCGGCACAATGAAAGGCATGGATTCATTTACGGAAGCCGCGTTCGGCGTGCTGACCGCCAATCGCCTGGCCGACGCACTGGACATTACTAAAGAGCCGAAGGAAGTTCGCGAACGGTACGGCGACGGCAAACCATACAAGTATCAGTACGACGGCGCTCCAACCTGCAATGAACACATTTTACTCGCACGACGGCTTGTCGAAGCAGGAGTTCGGTCGGTAACTCTGTCGTACGGACGCTGGGACAGTCACGGCCAGAATTTTGATCTTGTGCGTGATCACGGCGGCAAGCTGGATCAGGCCGTGAGTGCTCTGGTGCTGGATCTGGAAGAACGCGGCATGCTTAACGATGTCACGATTCTGGTTTGGGGCGAATTCGGACGCACGCCGCGTGTGAACGCCGGTGCCGGGCGAGACCACTGGCCACAGGTCAGCTGCGCACTGATGGCGGGCGGTGGAATGAAGACCGGTCAGGCCATTGGAGCCACAAATCGACTTGGCGAATATGCGGTAGTTCGACCTGTCGATATGCAGGAGATCATCGGCACCGCCTATCACAATCTCGGCATTGATGCGATGAACACAACTTTGGTTGACCCCACGGGACGGCCGCAATTCCTTGTGGACATCCGCGAACCGATGCGCGAACTGGTGTAAGCCGTCAAGTGCGACGTGTGTTGGAAATAATGCGTCGCATCGCAGGCTGGAAACTTCAGCACAGGGGCTTCACGTCGAAGGCGTGATACGCAGTCACAAGGGCATTGGAAACAGTTTCTACGAGTTCCTGGCGGTGGACTGGTTTTTTCAACACAGAAAACGCCTGAGCTTCCCGAGCGTCGCGTTTAACTTCATCGCTGGTGTCGGACGTGATCAGAATACACGGGCGTGTGAAGTCCATACGTTTAAGTTCTCGCATCGTTTGAATTCCGGTCATCACATGCATGTGCATGTCGAGCAACACAATGTCGATTCGTTGGCGCTGCACAACGTCCATGGCTTCTTCCCCGGACTCTGCTTCGTGCAGGATCAGAAATGGACGATCTTCGAGAACGTCACGCAACACTTGACGAAAAGCGGCGTTGTCATCGGTGATCAGGAGCTGATATTCCTGTCGTGCTGAAGTGACCATATCCCTCACCTGTCCCTGATGGCATTCGAAACGGCTTGAACTTAATCGGCATCCGTTCTCCGGTGTGAACCGACGGACTATCGGTAACCTGTCAGATAATTTCCAGTCAACCAGACAAAATAGGTCCCATACGTCCTCTCCGACATATCTGCTTCGCGTGTTTTTCAGTGTGCTGCCTCAGATGCAGTTGGCTGTACGACATCTGACTTTTTCAGCGATATCTCAAACACTTCACAATCCGGGTGTCCGCTCCGCCATTGTGTCCAGAAAGCGGCTGGTGACGTGTGACGCCACATGGCCAGTGCTTTTCCAACGTGCGAATAGAATGTGTAATTTGTATCAATCTCGTCCTGCGACGTTTTTTCGACGTTTGAAACGAGCCAGTCAGCGGCCTTCAATATCTGTGCGCGTGGCGGATGCAGTTCCAGCGGCGCGATCGACAGCCATTCCAAATGATGCCCGGTCGCAATGACGCATTTTGACAGAGCGTCACCGGGATCCGTTTTGGTTTCCGCATCGGCACCGTCCGCCCAGTGCGATGTCCAGGAACCGTCTGGTCTCTGAGATGCAGTCATCAGATTACGCACAGAAGTCAGATATTCCATGATCTGCCCCCGTGTTGTCTGTGTGATGAGTTGTCCGCCGCTCTGGTCATTAAGGCGAACCAGCAGGATGAGTGAGTAGACCCGATGGGTTCCGAGGCAGACACCATCCCGCATGTGATTTCTCATCAGCCGATCAGCCAGCATGTCGAACGTGATTCGCCGTGCTTCGCTGTTATGCCATGTTGCGGTCTGTTGCGGTGCCAGCCAGAGTGCAAACGACATGACGGACCATTCGGTTTCACGTTCGTCCAGACGAAAGTCCCGCAGGGCTTCGATCACGATGTTGCGGACGTGCATTTTACGAGCAGTTGTGAAGACGGAATCATCGAGCGACAAACCCGCTTCTGTCAGCGCGGCGAGGGTGTGATCATGATGAACCGAACCGGATCGATCCTCCGCGAAGCGGACATGGATGCCATCATCTTTGGCGATCATCAGGGGGGTCGCGTTGCTGCCCCAGGATTCGGCAAACTTTGCCATGTCCGTCAGAAACTCCTTCATCTGTGGACCTGAGATGACGTCAGGATCTGCAAACTCAATATCGGCGCCCCATGTTCGCAGCGCGTGCTCGACAATGTTGGGACGCAGGTGATCGCGGCTGAATCGCGGCAGGATCTTTTTCAGCACCGCCGCCAGTTCTTCATCGGAGACCACCTCCGCTTCGTCATACAGCGATTCGACGGTTGCCGCTTTTTCCGACTTCAACGTAACATCGAGCTGAAGAGGCTTGCGAGTGATGTGCGCGATCACTTGCTGCTGCTGTATGCCCGGCAGTAGAAACCATGACGCAGCGAATGCTCCGCCACAGATCAGCTGAACTGACAACCAGGTGCGGAAGGTGACATGGTTTTTTGATTTATGCATCGAATTCATTGAACATCAATCAGGAATGGTGATTTCTGAATCTCTTTGTTTCGGACAAACACGACGGCCTGGCGATCTTCATACTGAGCTGTCCAGTCGGCATTCTCGCGGATGCGTTTTGCCAGCCCGGATTGACGATCCTTATCGACAACTGCCATGTTGATTCCGTATTCGTCCATGAGGCTGTTCCAGTCAATGGGACCGTTTACAAGACGCATATAGTCGCTCCACACCTGCTCCGGGATCAGATGCACATGCAGGTTGACCATCGGTTTCACTGACCTGGGCCCTCGGTTCATCGCGTAGCCAGCCCATTCCGCAGGAATGAACAAAATCCCGCGTGGCAGTTGATCTGCCGAATTCAGGAATGCGACCGCCGCCAGCGGAGTCTCTTTGGAGACAATTTTCTGAGCATTCGGCACCTGCCCATGAATCACCTGGACCCCAAATGACGTCAACGCAAACAGAATCCAGACGAGTCCCAGATTGACCACCGTCCACAGGCCGGTTGGTCTGCCGGGTTGTGGATTCCTGAGCCACGTCGTCGTTTTTCGCATTGCCGCAATCAAGTGTGTACCGACCACGATCCCGGCAATCGGAGCCCACCAGTTCAGCATACGACCGGACCACATCGCGAGGAGTCCGGTGAAGACAAAGGCCAGCATTTCACCGCAATGCATACGACGTGGGCTGAGTTTGATGGCCATGAATGCCAGCAGTGCAGCGGCAGCCGCAGATTGTCCCTGAGCCGATCGCAATGTCAATGCATCCCACTCATACATCGATCCGATGTTCGGATTGCCGGCAACATTGAAAACTTCCGGATAGATGGCAAAACCCGCTGGATTGAGAAGCACTGCTGCGGCACACAATTGGGTCAGCAACATCGTGCGATGAAGCTCACGGTCCAGCAATGCGACGCGCAGGGATTTCGAGATCACGAGCACGTCGCCGAAGCGACCGATTCCCGCCAGCCCCA
>JAYUVA010000680.1:0-8001 GCA_043754375.1 Candidatus Kuenenia sp.
GCGGTCTGTTGATTGAGTATGCACAGCCAGCAAATTTGTTTAACCCTGAGCCGCAGGCGACGGTTTCCGGTGATGCCGTCGCCTGCGGCTCAGGGTTAAACGATTAAATCAACAGACCGCTTTCGCCGCAAGGCGAGCCGCCATTGGTCGCTCATCCGCTCCACGTCGCCGCGTGGCCGTTCTTTCCATCTCGTGTGGTCGCGTGGTCGCGGCGGGGGGCCGCGAAGTCCTGCTCGGCACGCAGGACTTACCGAAATTCGCAGCTGTCCGCATTGAGAATGCTGACGGCTGAGTTCCGTCCCAAAGTCACCAGCATTCTGTATGATGACAAGGTTGCGTAGGGTGGGACCAGCGAGCAACGCGAGCGCCGGCCCACCATGTGTGCAGATCAATGGTGGGCCGACGCGGCTTAGCAGCCGCTTGTCCCACCCTACGTCCAAACCCCCAGATCTCATTCAATCAACATCCAATGTCTCACCCAGTACCTGTCCATCGCTCCAGCTTCGAAAATCAGCTCGAACAGAATCTGAATCGTCTGATCGTGCCAGGGCAGGGCGTGCTGTTGGCGGTTTCCGGTGGCCGCGACAGCATGGCGTTGCTGCACGGGATGACCGGGCTTCGCGGCGTTTTGGAAATTCCTCAAATTGTCGTCGCGCATCTGGATCACGGACTGCGGGGTGATGCGGGGCGGCAGGATGCAGAACTTGTCCGATCGGTCTGTAAGTCGCTCGACGTGCCGGCAGTCGTCGCGGAATGCGGGGCAGGGCAGCTTGAGCGTGCTTCGCGAGGAAGTCTGGAAGAAGCAGCTCGAATCGCCCGCTATGAATTTCTGCAGACCAGCGCCAGGGAGCATGGGATGCAATTGATTGTGACTGCTCATCATGCCGCCGATCAGGCGGAAACGGTGTTGCACAATATCCTGCGCGGCACCGGCCTGCGCGGCCTGCGAGGCATTCCGGAACGAAGGCGCTTGAATGACACTGTCGAACTCATTCGGCCCATGCTGACAATTCGCGACGACGCGATCCGGGAGTATATTCAACAGCACAGCATCGAGTTTGCGTCGGATGTGACCAACAACGACAGCAGGTTCACTCGCAATCGCATCCGGCATGAATTGCTCCCGCTGCTGGCGACCGAGTTCAATCCAGGCGTGCAGGATTCCATCGTGCGGCTGGCTGAACAGACTCAGGAATTACTGCAAAGTCTCGACGCCGTGGCAGAATCATTGCTCGCCGAAGCCATCCTTGAACGGACACCCGGACATTGCCGCCTGGACGTGCGCAGGTTGACTCAACACGCACTGCCAGTGGTCCGCCATGCTCTGACGGTGTTGTGGATTCAGCAAAACTGGTCGCGCAAAGACATGAGTCGCGAACACTGGAATCGCCTGGCCGCGATGTTGTTCGATCCGCCGCCATTATCGATCGATCTTCCTGGCAGCATCCGCGCCGAATTACGCGGCAACCTGCTCGTACTGCAACGGAAATGAATGTCGTCGTGCGAAGCCAAATGAAACGAGGCCGGTCAGATTCTGACCGGCCTCGAATGACGAAATCAATTGACTGCCGCCAACACTTACTATGGAGACGTAGCCTCAGGCTCCTCATCGGAAACGTGAACTACTTTGTAGCCACCGGTTGCCTTGAAATACATCATCATCAGCAGATAACACACCGCCATCGTGGCTGGCACGTACGCTGTCAGCCTCAGAGCCTGTTTACCACCGTAGATCCCGGCGTCTTTTACCGGTTGGGCATCTTCGCTTTCGAAGGCCTTTGCAGACTCCCACCAGGCAGCCTGTAACTCGTAGTTTTCATCCTTCTGGCCAGAAACTTCCAGGAGCTTCCCGACGCGGGCAAGTTCCTTACCTTTGTCTTCGAGGACACCAACTTTGGCTCCATCGAGGCCCACTGTCTTGAAGCCCAGAAAGCTCTCTTCCTTGCCGGCGTCGTATCGCTCATATGCGGCAGGGGATTTCTCCTTGAGGTTCGCAGAGGCATTGTAGTCCTGCTTGAAACCGATTGCTGGACCGCCGAGTAATCCAGCTGAGAGCATTCCGGCGCCCCCCAGCATTCCGATCGCAATCGCGCCGCCCTTTGGGAACTGTTCTGAAACGACCGCCAGCATTGTCGGCCATAGGAATGTTTTTCCAAGTGCATACACTGTCGCGGCAATGACGCAGGTTGCGACTGTCGTTGCGCCTCCAAGCAATGTCAGGCCAATCGCACCCAGAACCGCACTGCAGAACAAGAGACCAAGTGGAGAAGTTCGATGGACAATCGGGCCTGCAAAAAAGCGAAGTGCAAACATCAGCATTGATGTGTAGGAAAACAGAATGAGTCCTTTTGTAGGACTCCCCATGATTGCGCCTGTAATCTTGGAGATCCACGAGTCGGTTCCCAGTTCGACATAACCCACCATCGCATGAATCGCAAGCAAGCAAATCATCAATGGAGCGAACACGGTGGCAACCATACTTCCCGTTGACACACCAGCGTCTGCTGCTTCCGACTTTGGAAACTTTTGTCCAAAGAGCATCACCCCGTAGGCAATGACTGGAATCAGAAACAGCGACATTTGAATCTTCCAGTCGATAGCAGCGCTGACGACATTACCTGCATCATCTGTCGTGGCTGCCATCAGTGCCGATGCAACGCTTCCCAGCACCAGTCCGGCAGGCCATCCGGCATGGAGAATATTCAGATAGTGCGTTTTGTTTTTCGGGAATAATGCTGCGGTCAGCGGATTGACAACTGCCTCACAAAGACCGTTGCCAACAGCGAAAATAAACATTCCCCAAAACAGACATGTAAATGCTGCCTCTTTGCCGCCGGAAGCAAATGCCATCGGCGCACCCAGCGTCAGTCCGGCTGAAACCAAGTGGAGTAGAAAGGCGAGTATCATCAGTTTCCCATAACCGACTTTGTCCGCGATCAGCGAACTCAGGATAATGACAATGCCAAAGCCCGTCAGCCCCCCCCCTGTGATCGCACCCAGCTCCGTCATTGTAAAGCCAAACTGATTGGCCCACTGTCCGAGGATTCCACCTCGCACGGAATAGCCGACGCCTGCGGCCAGAATGGCCATGAAACCAGCCAACAACAAACGCTGGGCGTTTGGAGCAGTAGTTTGAGTATTACCTGAACTCATTCAGAAAGTCTCCTGTGCAAGTCTCGCGCGATGGATGGGAATGCGACACAAACCATGACCAGAGTTCGGAAACAGCTTCGTTCGCATAAAAGCATGGCCGGACCATCACCCTGACAAGCGGCGTAGTCTAGTGCGGCATTGAGTCGGTTTCCATGAACAAAGCCGCGAATCGGCTCGCGATTCGTCGAGCGGAATCCGGAGCATCCGGATCCGCCAGCCGCAGGAATCTCCTGACGCGAAGTCTTTTTGCGAATTCGCTGGAGTTGAACTCTACACGCAGTGTCGATACGAGACCCTGAGTTTGACGTCTGGGAACACTGTGCAAACTATCAACGACTCGGCTGAAGAACGACAATCCAACGGTCCTGCGGCACGCCCCGGAATCGTTGGCAGATCCGGCAGAAAATCGGGTGGAGCGTGTTGAAAATGGAGGCTGTCAGAATTTCCTCCCGGCTCATGAGCATGGAACCGTGTAGTGTTTCGGTATCAGGGGTCGCACGCGAGTTCCGGCGCCTCCACTAACTTTCGCGAAAGGTTTTAGCTATGCGTTTTCTGATTGCACTTTCAGCTGTAGTGATGGTTGGACTTTCTTCATCCGCGATGGGATTTGAATCAGCCCCGTCATCTATTCCTTTCGGTCACCGGACTCAAGCGCTGCAGTCTCTGGATGTTCGCCAGTCTTCAAAGCAGCCGGACGAATTCTCCGTCGTACAGAGTGGCCGTGCTGGCGGTTTTTTTGGTCGGCTGATGGAAATGGAACGCCGCAAGAATGCATGGCTGCGTGGCATGGTCCGTTAACCGATTCTGGTGCCGGCCCTTCCGACCGGCTGTGTTCCGCAGGTCGCCGGAGTTTCTCACGAAACATCTGATTTCAGGCGGGTCATTTTGCAGAGTTTTCTGAACGGATGCCTGTTCACGAAAAGCTGCAGATTTTTGTAGCAAAACGACTTTTCGTTTTGTAACATTGTGTGCGTTCCCGGTGGTTTCCTCAGCCAGTGTGAAATGCTGAAGCCGAAGTTTCAGCATTGCAACCTGAACTCTGAAAGGCCGTTTGATACTGCGGGCAGGGATTCAAGACTAAATTGCGAATCCAGCTCGAACCCAGCGTCTCATACCCGGATCGATAGTAACGCGGCAAACTCGAAATGAGGTTGCCGCGTTTTTTTTTGAGCCGGAAGCATCGCCATAGTCGTTTCTCACCGTGTTGAACTCAGCCTTTGCTTCAATTGGTGCCGAGTGTCGGACACCCGCGCAATCCTCACAATCAGACTTCGTCGCTGGTGAGAGCGGTATGTTGTGATCGTGAATCATTTGTTTTCCTGAAGCGAACTTCCGTCGTGACTTACGCTAGTGACTGCATCAGGGTCGTTCACACCTGATTGGACCACTTCGTTCCCACATTTCTTTCCGGCGGAACCCCGCAAATCATGCCTACGCATATACTTGTCGTTGACGACTCTCCTACCGATCGTCTGTTCATTGGTCATTTTCTTCGACGACACCCCGAATTCACTGTCACGTTCGCCAATGATGGCGCTGGTGCGATCGAGTCGGTGAAACGTCAGCCGCCGGGGTTGATCGTGTCCGACCTGCGAATGCCAGGCATGAACGGATTGGAATTTGTCAGGGAACTGAATGCCCGGGATATGCAAATCCCCGTCATTCTTATGACAAGTTTCGGCTCAGAACAAATCGCAGTCGATGCCTTGTCGGCAGGCGCCGCGAGCTACGTTGCAAAGCGGAATCTGGAATCGCAACTGGTCAATACGATCAGGAACGTAATGGCGGTCACTGAGCGACGAGAGAACCGCAGGCGCACTTTGGCCTGTCTTGCGTATTCTGAATTGCATTTCGTGCTTGGCAACGACGCCTCGTCTGTCGCACATCTGATCAGTCATCTGCTCGATACGGCTGTGACAATGAAGCTCCTGACAGGTCAGGCACAGACACAAGTCGGGATCGCGTTGCAGGAAGCACTTTCAAACGCGATTCATCATGGGAATCTGGAACTCGATTCTAAATTGCGTCAGGTTGATGAACGGACTTACTATGCTCTGGCGGATCAACGTCGAACGCAGGATCCCTATGCCCGGCGCAGAGTCTACGTGGATGCAACGCTGTCACGCAGCGAACTCAATTTTGTCATTACCGATGAAGGCCCCGGCTTTGACACGACTCAAGTGCTGGATCCCACAGCAGAAGTTAATCTGGATCGCATCGGTGGTCGTGGTTTACTGCTGATCAGCAGTTTCATGGATGGCGTCGCCTATAACGATCGCGGAAATCAGATCACCATGATGAAACATGTCTCAGCAGTCAAAGACGTGCGTCGATGTCAGAGCCCGGTCGCCACGATGTGAAACGCATCGGTGATGATCTGGACTCCCGGCGTTGATTTACGGCATTTGGTCTGGAGCTGCATCGGTCGGCCTCCGAAGGGAACAGGGAACTATGGCAGCCACATCCGTCATGCCGCTTCATGTTCTGGTGGCAGAAGACAATCCTGTCAATCAATTGTTCGCCGCACGACTTGTTGAGAGGCTGGGACATACAGTGCATCTGGTTTCCAATGGACAATTGGCCATCGATGCCATGCAGCACAAGTCATTTGATGTTGTGCTGATGGATATCGGGATGCCGGTGATGGATGGATTCAGTGCCGTGCGTGAATTACGACAGCGGGAACGGCAGACCGGATGCCACCTGCCTGTCATTGCGGTGACTGCGAATGCGACGGCCGTTGATCGAGACAGCTGCCTCGCGGTGGGCATGGATGACGTTGTCTGCAAGCCATTCCGGGCGGCGGAACTTGAAGCCGCCATAACCCGCGTACGTCGGGACAACCCTCAAGCCGGTCCTGTTATCGATGCGCCGGACCGTGCGGATCCAGTGACAAACGAGATGCCGGTTTATGATTTCCTGGCAGCGCTAAAAAGGCTGGATGGAGATCAGGCCTTTCTGGTGCAGCTTGCTCAGCTATTTCTCGACACGGTTCCCGAACAGCTTCAGTCTCTCAGGACCGCGATGCAGAATCGCGACGGAAAGCTGATTGGCGACCTGGCACATCTGGTGAAAGGATCTGTCAGACATTTTATGGCGGCCTCCGCATATGACTCCGCACAACGACTGGAAATCATCAGCCTGTCTGGAGACAGCGAGATGATTGAGCAAACATACAAGCAGCTTCTGAACGACGTTCAGCGACTGCGAATCGTGCTGCGAAGCATGATGTTTTCATTACCGGAAGCCAGCCCGAATTCAGGAGTTTCGTGACATGCCTCGTGCATATATCCCCGCCAATGAACAGCCGCGTCTGGATTCTCTGAAAGATTGCTGCATTCTCGATGCATTTCCGGAAAAGGTGTTTGACGATCTGACATCACTTGCCGCGCGGTTGTGCGAGACGCCAATTGCCCTGGTCAGCCTTGTCGATGCTGAGCGGCAGTGGTTCATGTCGGCCGTTGGAACTACAGCGAAGGAAACGCATCGTGATTCCGCCTTTTGTGCTCATGCGATTCTGGGCCATGGGCCACTGATCGTGACCAACGCGGCAACCGACCCGAGAACCTTCGACAATGCTCTGGTACTGGGCCCCCCCCACATTCGCTTTTACGCAGGCATTCCGCTGCGCACAGGCGACGGCCATGCCCTGGGAACGCTATGTGTCATTGACACAGTTCCTCGCGACATCACCCCGCCACAACTCGCCGATCTGGAGTCCCTCGCGCGACAGGTGACATCGCAACTGGAGCTTCGCAGGCTGAACCGGGTGTTGAGTCAGAGTCAGTCACAACTCCAGGAGATGCACACGCGACTGAACGAGATTGCCACACAGGTTCCGGGTGTTGTTTACCAGTACGAACTGCGACCGGACGGCAGTGCATGCTTTCCCTATGCGAGCGAGGGCATCCGAAAGATCTACCGCGTTTCTCCTGAAGAAGTGCGGAACGATGCCGCTGCAGTGTTTTCGATACTGCACCCTGATGACTACAACGGAGTTGTGCAGTCGATTCAGGCCTCAGCCCGCGATCTGACTCCATGGCGACATGAGTATCGTGTTCGATTTCCGGATGGTGACGTGCGATGGCTGTATGGCAATGCGATACCAAGTTCGCATGCAGGTGGCTCGATCCGATGGCATGGTTTCATCACGGATGAAACCGAAGAGCGACAGGCTCGCGAAGATGCGATGTTGACGCGTGCCAGAATGCAGGCGGTCGTCCAGGGGTCCACTCAGTTGTCGATCATTGCGACCGATCTGGAAGGGATCATCACCGTCTTCAATTCCGGTGCAGAACGATTGCTCGGATACACTGCTGCGGAAATGGTTGGGCTTCAGACTCCGCAGATTATTCATTTGAGATCCGAAGTTGAAGCCCGCAGTCAGCAACTGACGCGTGAGTATGGATATCCAGTGGAGGGATTCGAAACATTCGTCCACAGCGCTCGCCTTGGTGGCCATAGTGAATCAGACTGGACTTACATTCGGAAAGACGGATCGCAGCTTGCTGTGCATCTTGTCATAACGGCAACGCATGATGAAGACGGAAAGATCACTGGATTCGTGGGTGTAGCGGCCAACGTGACCGATGCCCGCAGGACAGAGGAAAGTCTGCGTTTTGAACGTGAACGCCTGGATCTGGCACTCGCTGGCGGCGAGCTTGGGACATGGGACTGGAATATCCAGACCGGACACGAAATCTGGGACTCAGGATTTGCAGACTTGCTCGGTGAACGACTGGAAGACCTGAATCAGAGTTTTAGCGAGTTCACTGCACGCGTTCATCCGCTTGATCTGCCGTTCGTCAGAGCGAGCGCACAAAAACATCTGGACGGATTGACGCCGAT
>JAYUVA010000681.1:0-8896 GCA_043754375.1 Candidatus Kuenenia sp.
GCGGTCTGTTGATTGAATACCAACCCGAAGCGCCAGCGAGGCAAAAACGGCTGAATTCCTCGCTGGCGCTTCGGGTTGGTATGATCATGAGCCCCAAAAATCACTCAATCAACAGACCGCTAGCCGCGGGTGATTTGGCTGCAAAAACCGGCGGCTAGCGCCTTGCCGCTCACAAGAACAGCAGTGTTCAGACAGACTTTCGGCCGCGCGGAGTATGCCTCCTGTATCGGTCTCACGGGGTCCGGGAAGGAACTCGCCAGGTGTCACCGCTGGCGAGCAGTTTCTGCAGGTCGCCCTTCCCTCGCTTCTGAGTGGCTTCCGTAATTTGTTGGCGGACCCCGTCTTCGAAAGTCGGTGCCTCAACCGCACGCATGACTCCGATTGGTTCCGGAAAGTCCGGTTGCAGCAAACGAGCCATGAGGAAAGCATGCATGACATCGCCACGCTCGTCATGAAACAACAGATCATCCTCCTTGATGCCGGATGTTTTGAGATCGACAACTTCGGGCGACACACCATTGAGGCGAATTCCCCGATCGCGGTTTTTTCCGAAGATTAAAGGTTTGCCATGTTCGAGTTCGACGGTCGTATCCTCGCGGGTCGCCTTGTCCTGGGCGTAGCCAAAAGCCCCGTCGTTAAAGACGTTGCAATTCTGGTAGACTTCGACGAACGATGTCCCTTTATGCGCGGCCGCTCGTTTCAGAGTGTATGCCAGATGCTTGATATTCGAATCGACAGTTCGCGCAATAAACGTCGCTCCGGCCCCGAGCGCCAACAGCATCGGGTTCAACGGATGATCGACGGCTCCCATCGGCGTACTCTTGGTCACCTGACCTTCGAAGCTTGTCGGCGAGTACTGACCTTTTGTCAAACCGTAAATGCGATTGTTGAACAGGACGTAGTTGATATCCAGGTTGCGTCGGATGACGTGGACAAAGTGATTGCCACCGATACTTAGTGCGTCGCCATCGCCGGTAATAACCCACACCGTCAGTTCCGGTCGGGAAACTTTCAGACCTGTGGCAATCGCTGGTGCTCGACCGTGAATCGAATGAATGCCGTAAGTGTTGACGTAATAGGGGAAGCGACTGGAACAGCCGATACCCGACACAAAGACAGTCTTTTCCGGCGCGACACCGATCTCGGGCAGGACTTTCTTCATCTGTGCCAGAATCGAATAGTCGCCGCAGCCTGGACACCAGCGGACATCCTGGTCACTCGTAAAATCAGAAGCCTTCAGGACCGGAAGTGCAATGCTCATAGAATTCACCTGGGAAGAATTGAGGAAGGATAATCTCGGGAAGGGTCGAACGCACGCGGGCGTGCATTTCCGGATCACACGGTGACGGCTCACACGGTGACGGCCACCTCAGCTGTCGATGCGGTGCTCAGTTCGCAGATTCGGGCATACACTTCGGATACCATGAATGGCAGCCCCTTGACTTTATTCAAGCCAATCGCATCGACAAGATACTGGCTGCGGATGAGCATTCTCAGTTGCCCGGAGTTCAGTTCCGGGATCAGCACTTTGTCAAAGCGTGAAAGAATGTCGCCGAGGTTGGAGGGCAGCGGGTTGAGATAACGAATATGGACATGAGCCACAGCGCGACCATCGCGCTGTGCCTGCTGCACAGCTGTCAAACAGGATCCATACGTACCTCCCCAGGAAACCACCAGGAGTTCACCGCTCTGAGGCCCGACCACGACCTGTTCCGGCAACAGCTTTGCAGCGTTGGCAACTTTCTGAGCTCGAATGTCCACCATCAATTGATGGTTGTCAGGATCGTAAGAAATGTTCCCTGTGCCATTTTCCTTTTCAATGCCCCCCACGCGATGCATGAGGCCTGGCGTACCCGGAATGGCCCACGGTCGGGACAGGAATTCATTCCGTTCGTACGGCATGAACGGGGCACCATCAGGATCCAGTTCCGGATGCGTGATCTCGAACGGTTCCAGCTGACTCACGTCCGGGATCAGCCACGGTTCGGAGCCGTTGGCAATGTAACCATCAGACAGCACAATCACCGGAACCATCAGTTCCAGGGCAATCTTCCATGCGTCCTGGATAATCTCAAAGCAATCCCCTGGACTGCGTGCCGCCATGACCGGCATCGGCGCTTCGCCATTGCGACCAAACATCGCCTGCAGCAGGTCGGATTGTTCAGTCTTCGTCGGCAAACCAGTGCTCGGGCCACCTCGCTGAACATTGATGATGATCATTGGCAGTTCCAGCATCATCGCCAGACCCATCGCCTCGCCTTTAAGCGCGATGCCCGGACCACTCGATGTGGTCACCGCCATGAGACCACCGTAGGCGGCACCGATTGCCGAACACGCAGCGGAGATCTCGTCCTCTGCCTGAAAGGTAAAGACGCCGAAGTTCTTGTACTTGACCATTTCATGCAGAATATCGCTGGCCGGCGTAATCGGATACGAAGCATAGAAAACTTCTTTGTTGCTTCGATTCGCCGCAGCGACCAACCCCAAAGCCATCGCCTGATTGCCCATGATGTTTCGGTAATGACCGGGTGGCAGGTCCGCGGCTTCTACCTGATAGCTGTTGCCAAAGGCCTCAATCGTTTCCCCGTAGGACCAACCCGCCCGCAATGCAGCCTCATTCGCTTTGGCGATAATCGGTGCACCTTCTGCGAACTTGCCACGGATGAATCGCAAGGTGGCATCCAGATCGCGACCGTACAGCCAGTAGACCAGACCCAGCGCGAAAAAGTTTTTGCAGCGTTCGGCATCCTTGGGACCAAGGCCCAGTTCTGCGACCGCGCCTCGTGTCAATTTGGTCATCCCGACCCTGACCACTCGATAGTTCTCCATCGCAGGATCGTCGAGCGGATTGGCCCCGAGCTTCGCAAGTTTCAGGTCTTTGTCTTCAAAGCTGTCTTCATTGACGATCAACAATCCTCCCGGGCGCAGATCTTTCAGATTCGTCACCAGCGCTGCCGGATTCATGGCGACCAGAGCATCAAGCGTGTCACCTGGTGTATGAACCTGGTGTGCGGCAAACTGAAGCTGGAAGCCCGACACGCCGGCCTGCGTACCACGCGGAGCACGAATCTCGGCCGGGAAATCGGGAAATGTGGCAATGTCGTTGCCGAGAAGAGCAGATGTGTTGGTCAGCTGCGTTCCTACCAACTGCATTCCATCGCCGGAATCACCCACCAGACGAATGGTCACACCTTGTACGTACTTGACAGGCTTTGCTGCGGGACGTTCCGAAATTTCAGTAGCCATAAAATCAAATTGCTTTCTGAAAGAAGAACTTCAAATCGGCCACGATGCCGCTCCTTATTCTGCCAAGACGACTGGCCATTGAACACAGTCAGACTCAACTTTTCCACCGACCTTGCAGATTTATTTTTCACGATGCACTCTGTTCAGCCAACGTCAGGAGTGTTGCGTGCGCGGAAAAACGTGGTTCAGTTGACTGTTCAGTAAGTGCTGCTGATGCGTCAGGTTTCGGAAATGGGGCGGTCCGGCTTCATGCGTTGTCGTGACTCACATTTATGTTCAGAAGTCAGCCATTTCTCGTTTCAGCCGTGAACGATTTTGATGCAGGAAATCCTGCGATTGAACCCGGTACGGGTTTCACAACACAGCCTGGGGTCGCCGCGTTGCGGCGCACCCCAGGTCAGGAAATCAGATCCGTCCGAACCCCAACGGGGTTCCACAACTCCCCAAGCTTGAACAACACAAGGCATTTGTAATGTGGATCGCGGCATCGTGCGGAATGACTGAGCCCGCCGTCACCGGCGGCCCTCGTACCGTTATTTCCGCAACTGGAGATTCCCGGACTTCTGGGACATGGAGCATCGACACCAGTCTTTTACTTTCTGATGGAGTATGTGGATGGCGCAAATCTGCGGCAGCTGATGGGTGGCCGGGTCCGCCGAAGAGTTCACCCTGACAGGGACTCATCAGGTCATGGGCACGCCGCGCTACATGGCTCCGGAACAAATGGAAGGATCGCATTCGGTTGATTATCGAGCGGACATCCAGACACGGAACAGCGCGGCAGAGATAAGTCGCCCCACGTTTCTGACACTGACATGGCAATTCCGCAGCAGGAAAATGCCGCTCAGCCCGTGCATGTTGCTGACCTGAGCCCGTTGCGAAAGGCATGGAATGAATGGTGGGCCGGACGAAATCTGTGGCTCACAAAAGCGGTTCAGAACATTCTTGGTCTGACCTTTGTTCTGTCGTTCGTTCTGTTCATCAGCTTCAGCACGCAATCAACAGTCGACGATCCGACACCGGGCGGACCGGGTGTCCGAGCGACCTTTGTCAGCTTCGGCACACCGTCCCATTGGGACTGAATCGCATTCACTCAACGAATTCTGATGAACGCTGAACCACAGTAGTGCGAACGTTGGGTAGTCCCAGTTCGGCACGCTTCAAAGCAACCATTCGCCGAGTTACACCCAATTGCTTTGCCAGCGTGGCATCCGGCATCCGGCCGATCAGGCGAAGCTCCTTTTCTGCCCACAGCCGTCTGGGGCGAGACGGATTGCTATTCAGAATTCCCATAGATCTCCGCCTCCAAATCACGGCATCCAGACTGATTTTCATGCGTCTGGCGACCTCCGCGTCCGGCAGTTTGCCCAGCAACGCCAACTGGCGGCTGGAAAATCTATACTTCTTTTCGCTGTTCGGCTGGCCAGCTGGCGGAATTCCCATACGCCGTCGCTTTGCCACGACTGAAGACGGCCCGACTCCCAACATCCGTGCCACCGCAGCATCCGACGCAGTTCCTATCAGTGCCAACTGGTCACTGTTCCACGCCAGACGCTCCCGGCACGTTGCGGATCGCTCCCGCAGCAGAGTAGTTCGGGTCGCTTTTGCCTTTTTTCTTCCTGATCCCATATTTCATCACCAACTATCTGCACGAGTACATTGTTACCCACCGTAGGGCGGAACGTCTGCCGTTTCTCAGCATTGTAGCATCAAATGACGTTCCCCATCAAATCTACAGCCGTCAGCCTGCTGAAGTTGGTGCATCCGTTAGCTGCGCTGACTTGCGGAAACTCGCTGCTTTGAGAAAAAGTGGACAAAGCATGAGCCACCATCGCTCTGGACAGTCTGATATTCCTGGTTCGTTACTGAGATCGCCATGGCCTGTGCGTTTGCAGACGGGATTCAGAAACCCAACGGCGGACGGCTACACTCTCCGGCAACTCCGGCGTAAGATGTGAACATGCTGCTGAGGCAAAGACTTCTGGTAACCGCCTTGATGATTTCGCTTGGCTTTCAGGCGAATTCCGCAGCCGCGCGGGCCGGTCAGATCGCCGATGGCGAACGGGAGTTCGTGTCTCAGTTGCAGTCCCGGCAGTTCTTTGATCTGGCGGAACAATTCTGCGTGCGACAGTCGGAAAGCAGCCGCACTCCGGACGAACGCGCCGCATGGCAAATGATCCTCGCAGATTGTCGCGTGCAACACGCATGGACAATTCCAGAGCCAGGGCGAACGCAGATACTGACTCATGCAGTGGAAACTATCACGCAGTTTGTCCGCAAAGAAAGTCCGAGTGCGGAACTGGACCTTCTGCTTCGCGTGCGACAGATCGAAATCCTTTCCACGATTGCCGTGATCGATGCAACGTGTTTTGAATTCGGGCTGAAGATCGCTCCGCAACCTCTGGCTACGCAGGCAATCACCCAAGGACTGCAGCTCGCAGAGGCCATGCTGTTGCAGATCGATCAGCTTCGGAAGAACATCGACAGTGATGTGGCTCGCGCGGCTCGTGATCGAACCCGCTATGTCGTGGCGGAGTTGCTGTTGATCCAGACGCGGCAGAATCCGACGGATGTTGCGATGCGAACAAGGGCGGCAACCGCAGCCGAGCAACTGATGGACTCCAGCAGCGACGAGGAAGTACGTTTTCAGGCTCGGCGACTTCTTGCCGAATCACTGCTCGACAGGAATGACGTTAAAGGGTTTAATCTGTTAGTAACATCTCTGACGTCTCTGGCGGAAAATGAGGCACAGCAGGTTGCGGTAGCGGCGTTGAAAATTCGCGGTCTGTTGCGTCGCGATCAGCCATCGGAAGCCTTGCAGCTCTGTCTGGATTTTGAAAAGCAGGCACTGCGATCGGAGGAACTCAGCACGCTGCGACTGGCGTCGTTGTTAAATCTGTTCGAACTGCTTCATCAGCTGGACGCTCCGGATCTTCGGCAAAAAACTGCAGACGAATTCCGATTGCTCAATCGTCGCGTGAGTACCGGATCCAAAGGTGTGTGGCGGGACTGTTGCGAACGGATTGCGTTGAGGTTCAGCCATGTCGAGAAATTCGGTCCGGAAGCAGCCACGGCCGTCGAAAGCGTCGCCGATCTGATTGCAGCAGGCGATTTCGCGGCGGCGCGAAAATCGTTGCTGGACATGCGGTTGTCATTTGAACGAACCGATCCACTGATCGCGGCCACCTTGTCGATGCAGGCCGGAGATCTTGCCATTCGCCTGAACGACTGGTCAGCCGCGGAAACAGATCTGGATTCGGCTGTTAATCTGTTCCGGACGGCGAAGAACCAGGAGCAGGAAGCTGCCTCAGATTTGTTACGCATCTACGCGATGGGACGTCATTGGGACGCAGAAGACTCTGCCCCGATTGAAAACCGCAATACACTTGAAGTGGCATATCGGACAGCGCTGGAGCAGCATATTGCCAGATACGTCAAAGAGGCGACGACGACGAAGGCTCGTGAATGGCGCGCCATGTTGATTCGCGCCACAGATCCCGTCGCAGCCGCACATGAGTTACTCTCGCTGACAAACGATACAGCCAACGATGAACCCCTGCTGCTGATTCAGGCCGGTGAGATCCTGATTGAAGTGAAGTTTGATTCGCACAATGCCGCAATGGCCATTGATCCAGATCGGCTGACTGCAGCTATCAAGTCGTGGGCACTGCGTGCCGAGGAAATGCTGGCAGAGCACCCTGAAACGGCAGCACCGACTTCGTTTGATATCCGGGATCGTCCGGTGCTGGAGATTCAGAGGCTGATGTTCTCGCTGCAACGTCGCTGGTCAGCTTCGGATGACTGGCCGCATCTGGCAGCAGACGCGGCGAAGCAGCTGGATGCGCTGACTGCGTTCTATGCACCCGATGTTGCGGAAGCACAGGCAAACGGTACCCGCAGGGAGCAGCAGGCTCAGATCAACGCCGCAATCGCAAACGGTCATGCAATGATGGCACTCGCGGGCTATCGACAATTGCAGGGGTTCGATGCCATGCAGGAATCTCGTGAGGCTTTGTTGCGGCAGTCGCTGCAGAAGCGACGTCAACTTGCCGGATTCCTGCTTCATCAGGCAAGTCACACGACTGGTCCATTCCCGGGTGACCCGCAGCTGGGATTCCTGACACTCGACCTGCTGAGTGAGAAAGAATCAGCAACAAAAATGCCCGTCGAGCGGCAGCTTGAACAACTTCCGATGTTGCTTGAAGCATCAAGAGCTGCCGACAGCTTTCAGATGTTCGATGCCGTGATTGTTGAACTCACAGCAAACGTTCTCACCGATGCGCAGTTACAGACGACGGCATCAATTCTGGAACGCCGAACTTCGCTGAAATCCACGAACACAACGTCATCACAATCAACGGAGACTTTCTGGCAATCAGTGCTCCAGCGGTCACGATCTGGCGACGACCAGTGGCTTGAAGCATCCCTGCAACTTGCCACAATCGCTGCTCAGAAGAAAAACCTCCCGGACGCCCTGAAGGTAATCAACGTGATCGACGCATTGCACCCTGACTGGGGGACGCCCGAAAGAAAGAACCGGGCAACAGCATTAAAGGCTCGCCTGGAGGCTGCCAGGTGATGACGCCCGTCCTGTCGTTTTCAGACGTCGCGATCACCGAGAATGTGCGGCGTTTGAATGAACTCTCCGTCGAGTCCCATCGTCGCTGGGCGGCGACATTGACTCAGGTCGTACCCATCAGCGTGTTGCGAGACCTCATCCTGCCGGTCACGAAACATGCGTCATGCAACAGAATCCACGATGCCGAGCATCTGGCCGACGCGGGTTTCGAACAGATCATCCTCACCGGTCGTGTCGTCGATACAGAATCGCTCGGGCGACTGCGACGTATTGCCGCCCGGACTCAGATGATCGCTGTGATTGATCATTTCCGCCACGCCGAAATCTTGTCGCACTGTGCGGTTCAGTCCGGCTGTGGGATTCAGACGCTGATTGAGGTCGATATCGGGCGGCAGTCCACCGGAGTCCGTCCGGGACCAGATGCGTCATTGCTGGCGACAGCAACATCACATTTGCCGGGTTTGAAAGTCATCGGCGTTTTTGCGTCGGCCCATGATCATCATGCGGAGTTTGAACACGGAGCTGCGGACGCACAGTTGGCTGCGATGGTCACGATCGCCGAGTATGCTCTGCGAAGCATTCGCGATGTCGCGGCAGAATGCCGCGAAATTGTCGTCTCCGTACCGTCAGCCCGCCGGCCATCAATGCAGGACACGCGAATCGATTGCCTGATCGTGAGTCCATTCCTTGATTTCGCTGACGACAGGCCACGTGCCACTCATCCACCTTGTACCACTCATCCACCTTGTATCAGCCTCATCGCCACGGTCATCTCACGCCCGACACTGGAATGGTGCGTCATCAATGCAGGCACAAACGCACTCGGCGACACGTCAAACGTTCGCATTTACGCCCCGACCGGGGCCACCATTCATCATTCATCGCCCGAGACATCCACGCTGGTGATTTCCGGCAAAGCCTGCGATCTGCGCATTGGTGACCAGGTTCAACTGACCATGCGCAACCCGGAACGACTCCTGAATCGAACTCGACTCTGGTAGGCGAAAACGCATCCGTGACTCGTGTCAGGCGGATTACCGCGCGCTTCGTAGTCCGGGCGGTCAGTGATTG
>JAYUVA010000682.1:0-14118 GCA_043754375.1 Candidatus Kuenenia sp.
GTTGAACGTGTGGCAGGTCGCGTCTTTGCACGCGATCTGGAGTCCGCCGAGGAGGTTTCGCACGGTTTGTCACACCACCGTAGTGAGACTTCTGCTCAATCCGCTTCTAATGATCCGACACGGTCGAAGAGGACATTTTCAACCGTCAATTTGCAGCGTGCCTTCAGCATTTTTCAACTGGCGCAGGTGCGTGGCTGGGATCCGCGTGACCTGCATCGAATGTCACCGCACCAGTGGCTGGCGATCATTCATGAAATCGAAGACTTCTCGCCACTGGAACGCCGTCGTATCTATCATCAGGCGTTCGAAAAGAAATATCGCGACGACGCCCTCAATGCTCTGATCGCGAATGCTAAATTGCCCGGCGATGCTGCTGACGCCGCTGATTCCTCAACAGTTCAGACGAAAACCAATCGCCCAAAGTTTCAGTTGGTTTGCTGCATCGACGATCGGGAAGAATCGTTTCGGCGTCACATGGAAGAAGTCGAGCCGCAATGTGAGACGTTTGGAGTAGCAGGCTTTTATGGTATCGCAATGTATTACCGAGGCGTCACGGATGCTCACTTCCGCCCGTTGTGTCCGGTCAATATCAAGCCACGGCATTACGTGACCGAAGAACCGACTTATTCAGTGGCTCGCATGAGCGAACGTCAGGCCGCGACTCGCCGACGAATCGGTCGAGCGACTCATCAGGCGCATCTGGGATCGCGGACTGTCTTTGGCGGGTTCTTGACAGGCTTGTTCGGTTCCGTCGCGGCGTTCCCGCTGGTCGCTCGAATTCTCTTCCCGCGGACTGCGGCCCGCGTTCGCAATGTCCTGGGCCGCATTGTGCGGCCATCCGCAACTCAGCTTCGCATCGAACGTCTGGATGATACGCCAGGCGAGCATAACGGGCATCTTGGATATTCGATTGATGAGATGACGAGTATCGTGGAAGGCGGACTGCGGTCAATCGGGCTCGCGCAAACAGAAAAGATTTCGCAACTGGTGCTGATCTGCGGACACGGCTCGGGCAGCGTCAACAATCCTCACGAATCAGCGTATAACTGCGGAGCGTGCAGCGGTGGGCGAGGCGGTCCCAACGCACGCGCGTTTTCGCAGATGACCAATGATCACCGCGTCCGTGAAAAACTTGCGGAGCGGGGTCTGGCCATTCCGGATGACGTCCATTTTGTCGGCGGTTTTCATAATACATGTGACGACAGCCTGACATGGTTCGATTTGGATAAGCTACCCATTCGCCTGCGGCCAGTTTTTGAACGAGCCCAGGCCGTGGTCGATGAAGCACGAGCGCGGTCGGCGAAAGAACGATGCCGTCGATTTGCCTCTGCTCCGCTGGGAATCACTCCAGGCGATGCGCTCGCTCATGTGGAGGGTCGAGCGGAGGATCTGTCGCAGGCACGTCCGGAATATAATCATGCGACGTGTGCTATGTGTTTTGTTGGTCGGCGGGAATGGAGTCGAAATCTGTTCCTGGATCGACGTGCATTCCTGACGTCGTACGATCCGACTCAGGATGGACCCCATGCGCCAATTCTGGAACGACTTTTACAGGCAGTGATCCCCGTCTGTGCGGGCATCAGCCTTGAATACTATTTTTCCACCGTCGATAACGAAGCGTATGGCTGCGGAAATAAGCTGCCGCATAACCTGACGTCGCTGTTAGGGGTTATGACGGGAGCGTCCAGTGATCTGCGTCCGGGACTTGCCGCTCAGATGGTTGAGATTCATGAACCGATGCGAATTCTTTTCGTGGTGGACAACACCGCCGACACGATGTTGAAGATTATCGCAAACAACCCTGCGATTGCTCAGTTAGTCAGGGGGCAATGGGTTCAGCTGGCGGTGTTTCAACCTGAATCAGCAAGGATGCAGATTTACCAGCATGGTCAATTTGCAGACTACGAAGCGGAATCGCTGAAACTGCCGACGGTTGAATCTTCTGACGACTGGACGCGCGGTAACCGAGACCATCTCGGATTTGCCTGCATCAGAACAAAGGGAATCCAGGTATGAATCCCGACAGGATCTTTCAGATCTGCGGAATCTGTGTTGTTGCAAGTCCGGCGGTCCTGCTGGCAGTTTTCGGATTGACATCGCTGATTGGTCGGCCGCTGAGCGAACGACTGCTGGCGAAGTTCACGGAGGTTGCTGTGATTCTGGGACTCGTTTCTGCGGTCTCTGTTCTGGTGATGATGCTGGCACTGGACACACGGCACGTCACAGTGAATTTCGGCAACTGGGTCATGATTCCCGATGCCAGACAGCACTTTCACTTCCATCTGAAGTTTGTGTTTGACCGACTGTCGGTGCCATTTGTCATTCTGTCCTTTGTGTTGTGCGGAACCATCGGTGCCTTCGCCAGCAGGTATCTGCACCGTGAACCTGGTTTTCACAGGTTCTTCATCTGCTATGCGTTCTTCCTGCTGGGCATGATCGTAACGTCTCTGGCGGGAACGATTGAGACACTGTTCTTTGGATGGGAATTCGTCGGGTTGTCTTCCGCTTTGCTGGTGGCCTTCTTTCATGAACGACTCAATCCAGTCAGAAACGGTTTTCGCGTCTGGACGGTTTACCGTATCGCGGACGCCGCATTTCTGGTCGCCGCCATCACACTGCACCATCTCACCGGCGGCGGTGATTTTGACGGACTGATGGGCTCCGGAGCTTGGCCGGAAGGTCACATCTCTCCCTCACAGTTCTCCGAATCCAGTGCTTTGCTGGTTGGGCTGTTGCTGCTGTTTGCTGCGGCCGGCAAATCGGCACTGGTCCCTTTTTCCGGCTGGCTGCCACGTGCGATGGAAGGCCCGACACCGTCCAGTGCCGTTTTTTACGGCTCGCTTTCGGTTCACCTGGGCGCGTTTCTGTTGCTGCGCGTGAGCCCGATTCTGGAACTATCGACAACCTTGAGTGCGATCGTGGTTCTGGTCGGAGTCACATCAGCAGTCTTCGGTGCTCTGGCAGCTCGCGTGCAGACAGACATCAAAAGTGCCCTCGCCTTCGCATCACTCACGCAGGTCGGAATCATTGTCGCTGAAATCGGGCTGGGACTTCGATACATCGCGCTGATTCACATTATCGGCCATGCCTGCTTAAGAACATTGCAACTGCTGCGGGCACCTTCGTTACTCCATGATTATCACACGATCGAGAACGCTATCGGGTCTCATCTCCCGAGACGGGAGTCTGTTCGACGTCGCATTCTGAACGATTCTGTCCGCAACTGGTTCTATCGTTTTGCGCTCGAACGAGGTTATCTGGATGCTCTGCTGGATGAATACGTCGTGCGACCGTTCCGGGCGGTTTTTAACTGGTGCAACCGGATGGAACAGCGTTGGGTGCAATTTCTTTCTGAGTCGGACAATCCTGACGTCACTCAGCGTGATCCTGACAGCTGCGACCCTTTTAATGGTAACGGAGATGCCGGAGACTGTGACGAACAGGAACTGGCGACTTCGCATGGCTCACATGAAGTCGCGACAAGCGGCAGAAAGGAGATGAACTAATGCAACAACTTCATCTTCCATGGCTGGAATTCTGTGTCATCGTGCCGCTCATTGGCGCATGCATTGTCCGCATGATTCGCAACAACGATGTGGCGTATCGCGTCTCGGTGGGCGTTTGCACGCTGACACTGTGTTGTGCGGTGGGCGAATGGATCGACTTCGCAATGCTGGACACGTTCGAGGCCAGCGACAAATGGAGCGAACTGTTTGTGATCGACGAACTTAACGCGCCGCTGCTGGCGCTGTCGGCGTTGCTGTACCTGATGACTGTGCTGTCGACGCTGCGAACGAAAATGAATCGATTCTCGTTTCCTGCGACGCTGGTATCGGAAGCAATTCTGCTGGCAACACTGAGCTGCCATAACCCGCTGGCCATTATCATTCTGAGCGCAATCGCAATTGTGCCACCATGGCTTGAAATGAAGTCCCGTGGCCATTCAACGCGCGTCTTTTCCCTGCACATGGGGCTGTTTGTGGCGTTGCTGTTTGTCGGCTGGCTATTGCTTCCGGGCGACGCTTTTGGACATCCTGAAGTGACCCCGGGGCCGGTGACGATTGTCGCGGTCAGTTTCCTTACCGCAGCGGCGCTGCTGCGCAGTGGAATAGTCCCGGTGCATTGCTGGATGACGGACCTGTTTGAGAAAGCGACACTGGGAACCGCACTGCTGTTTGTCACTCCCATGACAGGTGCTTACGTCGTGATGAGGATCGTGTTGCCAGTTGCACCCGCGTGGGCACTGCAAAGTATCGCGATTGTCTCGCTTGTCACATCGGTCTACGCGGCGGGTATGGCACTCGTGCAGACCGACGCCCGACGCTTCTTCTGCTATCTGTTTCTCAGCCATTCCTCACTGGTCCTTGTCGGGCTGGAATTGCTGACTCCGATCGGGTTGACCGGAGCACTCTGCGTCTGGATTTCCGTGGGACTTGCCATGGGAGGATTCGGGCTGTCAATGCGATCCGTCGAAGCGCGGATCGGTCGATTCACTTTGACACAGTATCGCGGACTGTACGAACACACGCCCACACTGGCAGGGCTGTTTCTGTTAACCGGACTGGCATCGATCGGGTTTCCAGGGACGATTGGTTTTATCGGTACGGAACTGCTGGTCGAAGGAGCAGTCGAGATTTATCCGCTGATCGGAACTGCCGTAGTCGTGGCCGTCGCGTTAAACAGCATTGCAGTGCTGCATGCCTACTTTCGCATCTTCACCGGCACTCGTTACGCAGTATCGGTTTCGCTCAAAGTCAGACCGGCTGAACGCGTAGCAGTCCTGATTCTGGCGGCATTGATTCTGGGTGGCGGACTCTGGCCACAGCCAGGCGTCGCATCTCGTTACCACGCCGCGCTGGCTTTGATCAAACTGCGAAAACAGCCACCGCCCGCAGTCGATTCTTCTCCCGACGATCCGGATGCAGAGATCATTGATTCAACTCCGGGACATGAAGTCAATCAGCAGGCTGCGAGCGAAAGAATTGAACAGGTTCATTAAGCACATTCAGTCAGTCGGAAAACCCATATTCAGTGACCACATCTGGTCAGGAGCAAAGAGATGAGCGTTGATAATCAGCCTCCTCGCGGTAACGCCGCGGGATTTATCCGGTACATGAAGCAAGACATGATTTCCGGATTGCTCGTCTTCCTGATTGCACTGCCGTTATGCGTCGGGATCGCACTGGCATCCGGGTTCCCTCCACTCGCGGGAATCTTTACCGCCATTGTCGGGGCATTGCTGACCACCTTCATCAGCAATTCAGAGATGACGATCAAAGGACCGGCGGCAGGTTTGATTGTCATTGTTCTGGGCTGCGTGGAAGAATTCGGGGGCAACGGGACGTCGGGCGGCTGGTCGGCAGTTGATACCACAGCTTACAAAGCGGCGTTGGCGGTGGCCGTCGTCGCAGCGGTATTGCAGATACTGTTCGGACTCTTTCGGGCCGGAATTCTGGGTGAGTTTTTCCCCGCGACAGTGGTCCACGGGATGCTGGCCGCGATCGGAGTGATCATCATCGCGAAGCAAGTTCCTGTCGCCCTGGGAATTACAGAAGCGAAAGGCGGACCCCTGTCGCTGCTGAAACAGATTCCCGAATTCTTCATGCATGCAAATCCTGCAATCGCCGTGATCGGAATGCTGAGCCTGCTGATCATGTTCGTCTGGCCGCTGATTCGAAATCGTGTCGCAATTCTAAAACCGATTCCCGCGCATTTGATTGTCCTGCTGGTCGCCGTCCCGCTGGGCATGGCATTGAAACTCACAACGGCGCATGAATACGAAGTATTTCACACGCAGTACAAGCTGGGTGAACAGTATCTGGTCAAAATGCCTGATCAGATTTTTGGCATGTTCAAAGAAATTCAGACGCCGGACTTCACGGTGCTGAACCAGTTCAAGGCATGGAAATGGATTCTGATGTTTTTCATGATTGGCAGCCTTGAATCGCTGCTCAGTGCCAAAGCTGTTGATCTGCTGGACCCTTATAAACGCAAAACAAACATGAATCGTGACATGCTGGCCGTAGGAGTTGCCAATCTCGGTGCCGCCATGGTCGGTGGACTGCCGATGATTTCGGAAATCGTGCGCAGTCGTTCCAACATCGACAATGGCGCTAAGACCCGCTTCGCGGATATGTGGCACGGCATCTTCCTGCTGCTGTGTGTCGGACTGATTCCGACGATCCTGCATTTGATCCCGTTGGCAGCGTTGGCCGCAATGCTGGTCTACACGGGAACGCGTCTGGCTCACCCGAACGAATTCCGTAATGTCTATCGGATTGGCAAAGAACAGTTGCTGCTGTTTGTCGTGACACTGGTGGTTGTGCTGGCCACTGACCTGCTCATCGGGGTCGCTGCAGGTATCGCGTTGAAGATGGTTCTGCATATGTCCAACGGTGTTCCATTGCGCTCATTTTTCAAGGCCTATATCGAAGTTCAGGACGTTGATGAAAACACGAGTCTGATCATCGCCAAGGAATCCGCCATTTTCAGCAACTGGATTCCATTCAAGCGACAGATCGAAGATATCGGACTCGTGCAAAAACGCAATCTGATTCTGGACCTGTCCGGTGCGACGCTGGTGGATGCCAGCGTGATGGAAAAACTCGAAGAAATGACCCGCGAGTTTGAACAGGAGGGACTGAAACTGGAACTGAAGGGGCTTGACGAACTTCGACCTTTGTCATCAAACGCACATGCCGCCAGAAAGCGCGGGCTGACGCCGGTGCGGAGATTAACATTGGTCACCGATCCCGAACTCGCCACGAGCCTCGTGAAGGAAATAGTTCAGATGGGAGCCACCGGGTACACTGAAATACCCTGTTTCGGATTAGGGCGGCGATCGGTGGATAATGAAGACCTGACTCCACACGCACAAGTCCGTGTGGAAGTCATCCTGCCGCATGATATCTGCGAACGGGTGCTCGAGTATTTGCGGGGCCAGATCATGCCTCTGCATCAAATCACAGTGTGTGTGGAGACGGTTGAAGTGGCACGGATCACGTCATTCGTAGGTTCGACAGAGGACAAATTCCACCAGTTTTCCGTTCACTGATTCGCCGCCGTCTCATTCTCAAAGAAGACGATGCGACCGGTGACAACATCGTACATCGCCCCCACCACAGCGATTCGCCCATCCTGGACCAACTGATGGATGGTTCGACTTTGCCGGAGAATACTGGCAACGGAATGCGAGACGTTGCGGCAGGCAACGGCATTGATGAAGTCGGCTCTCTCGGCGTCCGGGCAGCCTGTCAGGTGTTGATAAGTCTCTGGGTCGATCGCCTGCTGAATCTCGTGAATGATCGGCTGCAGATGCTGACAGCCTGTTGTCTGCTCGGCGTTTAGCTGCGAGCCAGCGAGATTGACAGCGGCTGTGACCGCACCACACTGCGTGTGTCCGATGACGACAATCAATTTCGCGCCGGCAACGGCACAGCCATATTCCATGCTGCCCAGAACTTTTGCACTGATCACGTTGCCCGCAATCCGCACACTGAAAATGTCGCCCAGGCCAAGATCGAGGATTAGTTCGGAAGGTGTCCGCGAGTCAATGCAGCTCAGCACCACCGCGAGCGGATGCTGTCCCTGGGCGGTCGCCTGCAATTGTCGTGACAGATCCCGCGTCAATCTCTTCCCTGACCTGAAGCGTTCATTGCCTTCCTTGAGGATCTGCAGCACCTGAGCGGGCTTCAGCAGATCCTGCAGATCACGAGTTGAATAATCCACATACTGGATTTCGTCTTTCAGTTCATATTTGTCCCGAAAACCACGCAAGCTGACCTGCACACCACGAACAGGGGAAGTCTTCTCCTTGAACTCACGAATCATGCTCAGAATGTCAGAGTCGATGTAGATGGTGTTCGCGGCATCCAACAGGATATGACCGCCGCGTGGAATGGAATTGAACACTTTGTCCAACGCCGCTCGATTCAGAAAGCTGACCTGATTTGCCAGTTCCACATGAAGCACGTCGCCGCCCAGATGCCGTTCCATGATGCCCCGCAGCGGACGCCTCAGATTGCTGCGAAGTATGAATGCCAGACTGACGGCTAACCCGATTCCGACGCCGATCAGGAGGTCCGTAAAGACAATCGACACGACTGTCAGAATGAACGGCGCGAACTGATATGGACCATCGTTCCACATTTGCCGCACGAGCGCGGGGCTGGCGAGCTTCAGGCCCGTCACCAGCAGAATCGCCGCCAGACACGACAACGGAATCATGTTCAGCCACAGTGGCAGAAACATCACCGAGACCAGAAGTAACACGCCGTGTACGATCGAGGCCAGCTTTGTCTGACCACCGGCATTGATATTCACAGAACTCCGGACAATCACCGATGTGACAGGGATGCCGCCGATCAGTCCAGCGAACACATTGCCGAATCCCTGGGCGACGAGTTCGCGGCTCGGTGGCGAAGACCGTTGTCGTCGGTCGAGTTTATCGACAGCCTCCAGATTCATCAGCGACTCCAGTGAAGCGACCATCGCGATCGTCAGTCCGGCGGTGTAGACGGCGGGATTGCACCATTGCGAAAAGTCGGCAAGTTGCAGAAATCCAAAGAACCCGTGCAGATTTTTTGCGACCGGCACCTGGACCAGATGGCTCTCGTCAATTCGCCACGCCGTGAGCCAATGCTGGAAAATCTGACTGAGACCCACACCCAACAGAACGACTACCAGGGGAATCGGAACGGCGACTCTTTTCAACACAGGAATCCTGTTCCATGTGACCAGCACAGCGACAGACAGCAGGCCAATCACGGTCGCACCGAAATGCAGGTCAGCCAGCATCGCATACAGTTCACTCAGCGTGTTTTCATGGTCAGGCTGAAGGAACGACATCTGACCTTCGGGATCTGAGTCGTGTCCCAGAAGATGCGGGATCTGTTTGAGAATCAGAATTACGCCAATTGCGGCAAGCAATCCCTGAACCACGCTGCTGGGAAAGAACACAGATAAACCACCGGCTCCAATCACTCCCAATCCGATCTGGATTACTCCGGCCACCATCACCGCCAGGAGAAAAGTTTCGAATGACCCCAATGCTGCCAACTGGGCCGCGACAATCGCTGTCAGTCCGGCCGCCGGACCGCTCACGCTGGTATGCGAGCCGCTGAGGACACCGACAACAATGCCTCCGACGATTCCAGCAAGGAGTCCGGAAAACAGTGGGGCGTTAGACGCAAGAGCAACCCCCAGACACAGCGGCAATGCTACCAGGAATACCACGAGCCCCGCAGTCAGGTCCTGCGGCAGAGTCTTCAGCGAAAGTACTTTTGTATCAGGCATGAGTCACGATCCTCTCAGCGAAATTCGACGGATCCCGGCATTCTGCTGCGCGGTGTTCCGGCGATTTTGAGCGTGGAATCAAAAGTCCGTTCGACGGGAACGGAACACGGAGTGAGGCGCGGCGCGGTTGGCAAACGGGTTCAACGCGCCGCACAGGCCAACGCAGGCGGCGATGGCATACAGATCCGCAGGCTTAACAGACTAGCGGGCAACAGCGTCCACAGAGTGAAACTTGTCCAGCCAGGAGCCATTGAGTGCTCGACCGCTGCTCATTGCTGCTGGCGATTTGTGAGGCCAGCGCTGCTGGTCGAGCGCCTTTCACCAGACGCCGAAATTGCCGCTGCTGACTCGGTGACGCAGACACCGTTTTTTCATGGGATTCCAGTTCCGAATCTGCTTCCGTCGGGGCGCATTCTCCACAACGTTCGTAGTCCGGCAGTCTGGAGGACACAGCTGGCAATACCAGCAAAACAACCGAGAGAAAACAGTTCAGCGAAACGAAAAGTCTGGAGTGACAAAAATCCCTGAGAGTCATGGTGAATTATTGCCGTCAGAGATCGAGACCGAATCCCGCTTAAAACGCAACGTACGTCATATTCTCCACAATTGGCAAGGTCGCACAAGGCCGTTTTCACAGTATCTTGCGAATGTCGGGACGGCTGGAG
Source organism: Candidatus Kuenenia sp. (assembly GCA_043754375.1). Lineage (GTDB taxonomy): Bacteria > Planctomycetota > Planctomycetia > Planctomycetales > Planctomycetaceae > SXXK01. The sequence goes on from JAYUVA010000682.1 coordinate 9,960, forward strand.
AACCAGGGGAAATAGTCTCACGACCGAATCAGTGAGCGACCTGCGCTGCTTCCAGCTCGGATGCGCGCTGGCGATGTTCTTCAGCCATTTGAAGATCAGGCAGGCCCGTGTAGGCCTTCTCCAGAAGGCGATGCAGTTCGGCACTGTTGCTGCGGAGTTTCAAAGACTCGGTCAGGTCGGCGACCGCATCCTGCCAGCGTTCCATCGCCACGTAGATCTCACCTCGTGTCGAAAGCGCATCCGGGTGATCCGGCAAAATGACCAGCGTTTCGTTCGCCAACTGAAGGGCTCGATCGTTGCGATCCCCGCCACCGCGCACAATCGCCGTCGCAAGATTGTTGAGAATCATCGGGTCTTTCCCGCGCGCCTGTGCGTTGGCCTGCTCCAGCCAGGATCTCGCTTTATCGAATCGCCTCATGACCAGTGCATGCATTCCGAGCACATTCAGAACCTGTACCGCCTGCATTCCCTCCAGACGCAGTTGACGCACTGACTCTTCCGCTCCTGCCGCCGCTGGGTGCGATGACAGACTTAGCCGCGCAATGCGATCCACCGCCTGATTGGCGGTGGCACTGCAGCTAGCCGCGTCCTGCAAAAGCTGTAGCAGCACATCTGGTTCGGAACCTACAGAGGATTCCGAGAACATCGACTCGGTCAGCTTACGTGGATCGCTCACGTAACCGGTCAGCTTGTCAAAGCGTGCGATACACGCCTGGCCATACAAGGAGGCAAGTGTCGGTTCTGCCGGAATGCGGTTCTTTGTTGGATCCTCGGCAAACGTGGCGAGCAGATTCATTGCCTCGTCAGCCTGTCCCAGAGCCAGTTGCGCTGTAGCCATGCGTGCCGCAACTGCCGTGTCTTCCCGGTTTTCCTCAAGTTGGCTGCGGGACTCCTGTAACACAGCTTCCAACAATGCGCGGGCCTCGTCGGATTGACCGCTTTTTGTCAACATGTCTGCAAACGACAGACGAAATTCCGGGCGTTGGTCGATCGTCGTACGCAGTGCCTCCGCCGCTCCCGAGAAGTCACCCACCACGAACAGCAGCTGGCTCAACACAACTCGAGCGTCGATGTCGTCCGGCTTCTCGGCCACAGTTTTCTGCCAGTGATCCAGAGTCGTCCGAATGGACTCTGGGGAAACATCGATTCCCATGTTCCGCAACAGCAGCAGCCGCTGCACGCCGCTCAGGTTGCCCGGATCACGCTCCAGCGCCTGGATCACGACAGGGGCTGACGCATCACGATTGAGCGGTGAGGCCGCCAGCCGGCGATCGACCTGAAACAGATCAAAATCGCTGAGCGCCGTTTTGAGTAACGGATCATCTTTCTGCGCCAGCCCGGACACCAGAATCTCACGAGCCTCTGTGTCTTTTCCGACCAGCACCAGCGCTTCCACCAGATCCGTCCGCGTTTTGGGGTTCATGCGATCGGCTTCCAGTTGTATCGTCAGGGCTTTGACAGCCCGCTCCGCAGTCACCTGAACGTCTTCTTTGGTGCGGTTGAGTGCCTTCTTCAGTCTGGCCAGGGCAAGATTCTGTTCTGGCATGATGCTGGCCACTTCGGTCAGGTGCTGCTCCGCCAGTTTCCACTCTTTGCGATCCAGATAAAGCCTCGCCAGCAGTTGATGGGCTTCCTGGTGTTGCGGCATCTGACGGAGAACAGCCTTCAACTGAGTTTCGATCTCATCCAGCGACATCGGCTTTACCGGGCTGGGCTGCATTGCCTGTTTCACAAGCCACATCCGAGCATCTGCGAAACCAAAATTTGTGTCAGGCGTCAGCCGCAGGATTTCGCTGAGTCCCTCATTCACGCGCCCCTGCCGAAGCATGAATTGGGCAAGGCGAAATCGATACACCGAAGCATTCGGACGCAGGCTGTCCAATGCCCGCAAATATGTTTCTTGACGCACTGCATCATTGGACTGAACCGCTGCGTCGTAGGCATTTTCGTACTGTGCGATTAACGGATCGACCGAAACATGTCTCAGCCACAAAACCAACAGGATTCCCCCGACGGTCAGCGCAAGGAATGGCATGCCAATCAGAAACTGTTGCCAAGAGCGGGAACTGTGCCAGGATTTGAGCCAGTCAAAGCCAAAGTGAAACCACATGCCCGGTCGTCGCAACTCAGACCACGACGGATCGCAGCGTCGCTGAGCGTCAGCCGAAACCTCGTTGCTCGGCGCGGGCACCGCTGCGGACGACCTGATGGCTCGCCCGGTTTCTGAAATCGGCATCACCGTCACCAACTGGTTCCACCGACGAATGAATGGATTGAAGAAGATCCAGGTGAGAGTCCCTGGACTGCCCTTGTCCAACACCGGATCCGTAACGAATCCCAGAAACTCATCCGCACTCAGCAGCAACAACGCCGCCAAAGCCAGACAGATGTAGCCCAGCACATCATGGGACAGGCCGCTCGATAAATCCGTCGCGTATCGATCCCAGGCAACCGCAATCGTGATGACACGAGAGATATTCATCAGCCCGGCGAAGACGATACCCGACGCCAGCAGCATTGCACCGTGGATGATCGATCGTCGCTTCAGACAGATCACCAAAGCCGCCAGAAACAGGATCGTAAACAGTGACTGGACACCGCTGCATGCTTCCTCCACCAGGAAGCTCTTGCGGGGGAACTGCAAAATGTTGCCTTCGCGAAAGTGCAGCATCCCCAGCCAATGCAAAGACCTGCTCGCCACAGCCGTGGTGATTCGCTGCAGCCAGTTGATCACCTGCAGGTCATACTGCAGAGGCAGGCGCACGACGAGCAGCGGCAGCAGTGCGAGGTACGTCAACCGGCGGTCGTAACCCACATCTCGGTTGGCAAAGCACAAGGCCGTGAGACCCAGGAACAGTCCCACGGCGGCCAGCCACGGTGAATTCACGAAGAATGCTGCGGCAAGGCAGCCGAGATCTGCCGCGATCAGAACCCACGTCGGCCACGTCCATCGCTCAGCCTCGCCGTTCCGTCGCGTGGTCAGGAGCCAGACAAATGCTATGATCGCAAATGGAAAAAACTGATAGTGAGTCTGTGTCCACAGACTCTTCAGGTAGGTGACCAACAGCGGCAGATGAACGGCAATCAGCGCACCGAGCAACAAACTCCGCCGCCGAGTAGTCGACGCCTGTAACAATTGGCCCGCAGACATTCGCAAGTTCTCTCACAAAGCTCCAGCAGGGATCGAAATCCCTGGGAGTCTGTCTGAATCCCGCTGTTTTTTGAGCGGCAAGGCGCTAGCGGTCTGTTGATTGAGTCGCCAATCCGCTTGTAGTCCCGGCTTCAGCCGGAATGTGATCGCAATTCGGCTCTCAACGCCGCCTAAAGGCGGGACTACAAACTTAGATCAACAGCCCGCTGGTTTGATGCGGCAACGAAATTGGACAATTTCTGGATCGTAGTCTGGCTTTCTTCATACGGCTGAGTGGTCAGAATGACGCACCAGCGAGATGACTTGCGGTCGATCCACATCATGGTTCCGGTTGCTCCCCAGTGTCCGAAGGCGGACCCCGGAAGAAAGTCACTAAAGCAACTGGAATGGTCCAGCCAGTTCAGCCGCCATCCCAGCCCCCAGGGACGCTGCGCGCGATCCGTCTCGGACAGAGACGCCATGTGACGGGTCTGATTGCGAGTACTCGACCTGATCCCGGCCTCCAGTAAGACATTCGCGCCATTCTCTGCAACACCGTTTTTCAGCACCGCCATCGCCAGCCGCCCGAGGTCTTCCGCGGTTGAAATCATTCCTCCCCACGGCGCCCCCAGAGTTCGCCAATAAAGACTGTTCCAGTTCCAGTCGGAATCCGGCAGCTGCCATGCCGGCAACTCGCAAGGAAGCACAGTCGGCATCAGTCTGTTGGCCTCGGCGACTGGCAAACCGAGCCACGAACTGTCCATGGAAAGCGGCTTGAACAACCGCTCTGACAGGGTTCTGTGGACCGACAAATTGGTCATTTGCTCAATCATCATCGCCAAAACCGCAAACCCCATACTGGAATAGCGGCAACTTGAGCCAGGTGGAACGTCGGGGGTCAGGCCAGCCGTATGATGGACGAAGTCCGCCAAAGTCGCATGCTGAGCCCTCAGTTCATTGTTATTCGGGAGCATGTCCGGCAAGCCGGACGTGTGAGTCAGCAAGTGCCTGACCGTAATTGCTCTCAGG
>JAYUVA010000683.1:0-2645 GCA_043754375.1 Candidatus Kuenenia sp.
GCGCCGTTCCGGCAATTGCCAGACACTTGCCGGAACGGCGCTTCGCTTGGTCCGGCCTACCAAAAATCAAGCATTGACGGGGCTGTAGAAGCTGCGGTCCCAATCAGAAAATCGTCTGCACGGAGAGTTTTGGTTCATGTCGTCGAAGACACATGTTGTTCCTCCCGGTTCAACGATCGGAATGCTGGGTGGCGGCCAGTTGGGACGCATGTTTGCGATTGCTGCAAGGCAGTGTGGAGATGGCGTGCAGATCTTCGGTGATCCGCAGGATTCACCCGCAGGGCAGGTCAGTGACCGATCGTGGCCGTCGTCCTTCACAGACCACGACGCGCTGCGGCAGTTCGCGCAGCATGTCGATGTCGTGACATACGAACAGGAGAACATTCCCGTGGCAACGGTGGAGACACTCCTGCAGTACGTCCCCGTGTTTCCCGGCCCGGAACTCCTGCGTGCTTCACAACATCGGCTGCTGGAAAAAACATCACTCCGCAGCATCGGCATTCCGACGGCAGATTTCCTGAAGATCACATCGCCGTCTGAACTTCGAAAAGGGATCGCCGACTTTGGCGGTGACGCGATTCTCAAGACCGCCACGCTCGGATATGACGGCAAGGGACAGGCGCGTGTCCGAACTGAAAGTGACTGCGACGCTGTCTGGAGGACGTTCAACGTGTCGGAAGCAATCCTTGAAAAGGTCGTCCCGTTTGCGAATGAACTCTCAATTGTTGCATCACGATTTGCGGACGGAACCTGCAGTTTCTTCGCGCCAGTGCTGAATCACCACGAGAATCATATTCTGGACGTGTCAATCAGTCCCTCGCCATTGATTTCTGATCGTCAGACGCTGGATGCGCAACAGATCGCACGCGGCATTCTGGAACACTTCAACGTCATTGGCGTCCTGTGTGTGGAATTCTTTGCCAGCAGCGACGGGCAATTGCTCGTCAACGAAATCGCGCCGCGCCCGCACAACAGCGGCCACCTGACGATCAACACCTGTCGCAGTAGCCAGTTTGAACAACAACTGCGCGCCGTCTGCGGAATGGAGACGGGAGATGTCTCCATGCAGACGCCGGCTGTGATGCTGAATCTGCTGGGTGATCATTTGCAGAATCAATCAGCGTCAGCGTGGCAGGCAGTCTTTGCTCATCCGGAAATTCATGTGCATCTGTACGGGAAATCTGAAATCCGACCTGGCCGGAAACTTGGACATCTCACAGTCATTGGCCACGATATCGTCGCCGCCGAACGACTCGGGCGACAGGTCCGCGCAGGTCTGATGGGTGCCACATAGGATGGACATTCATGTCCGTCGGAATGTCTCAAACATGTCACTTTCACGTTATCACAAACAGATGCTGTTCACCGGCGTTGGCCGCGACGGTCAGCAACGGCTGGCTGAGAGTCACGTCTTGCTCGTCGGCTGTGGCGCTTTGGGATGCGTGCTGGCGGACACACTGGTCCGCGCGGGCGCAGGGCGGCTCCGGATTGTCGATCGCGACTTTGTGGAACTCAGCAATCTGCAGCGGCAGATTCTGTTCGATGAACAGGATGTGGCGGATCATCTTCCCAAAGTGATTGCCGCCGAACGACGTCTGCGGCGAGTTAACTCCGAGATCAGCATCGAACCAATCGTCGCCGACGTGGATTGGTCGAACATCTTAGAATTCGCGGACGGAGTGTCGTTGATTCTGGACGGTACGGACAACTTCGAAATCCGATACCTGATCAATGATGTTTCGCTGCAAACCGGCATTCCGTGGATCTTTACGGGATGCACAGGCAGCGTCGGTCAGGTGATGCCCGTTTTTCCTCACGATTCTGCATGCCTGCGATGTCTGATGCCAAGTCCACCACCCCCGGGATCAACGGAAACATGCGACACCGTTGGTGTGCTCGGCCCTGCGGTGAATGTCGTTGCGTCATTCCAGGCAGCATTGGCATTGAAGATTCTCACGGGCCACGCCCACGACGTGGATCGAAAGCTCACCATGATCGACGTCTGGACGGGTTCGTTTCGTCAGATCGATGTCAGTCAACTGCGAGCGACCTCACGGTGTCCGGCCTGTTTCGACGGCGAACGCCTGTGGCTGAACGGAACTCAAAAATCGTCCTCAACCATTCTGTGCGGTCGAAACGCGGTGCAGGTCACACCACCGGAGAAACTGACACTCTCGCTCGTGGATGTTGCGAATCGCTTGCAGGCAGCCGGAGATGTCGTGTCCAATCCGTTTCTCGTGCGTTTGTTAGTTTCAGAATCGTACGGTGAACACCCTGTCGAATTGACTATTTTCCCCGATGGTCGAGCTATCATTCGTGGGACAGAAGACCCGGCATTGGCCAGAACACTTTATTCGCGTTACATCGGCACGTGAAAGACGGTTCGATCGATGAGTTTTTGGCTCAACGACAAATGCAGTGCGCGGGTCATGCGTGACCTAACCACGAATGGACACGAATGAACCCAGCGCGGCTTCGCCCGCAACCCAAAGTAGCCATCACGCTCCGCCGTGATGAGCATGTGTCGATCGACATCCATCTGCCGCGACAGAATTCCACGATCAGCCTCGTGGCATGGGACTGAAGGACAATCAACGCGGGGGCTTCATGTGAGTAGTACAAATAGCCGCAATGATTTATCCAGA
>JAYUVA010000684.1:0-5686 GCA_043754375.1 Candidatus Kuenenia sp.
CCCTGGACCACGTTAATCACATCCGCCTTCATGGACAAAGAAAAATCCGGGATCGCTTCACGGACGGACAGCCGGTAAGTGAAATCCGGACCTCCGCGAATTCCATGTTGCAGATCTCGTACCCGCAGCCAGCACTCTCCGTCGGCTGGTGGTTGCCAGTGAATCCGGGTCGTGCCACCGATTGCCTGGATGGCATTGACTGACGACACAACGCTCCCCTGTGCGTCGATGAGAGCGACGACAGGCAGCGCCGAAGACCAACCGGGTTGCGTGCGACATTCAATCGAGAGTGCTGTTCCAGCGCGACAATCGAGGCGATACAGGTCTTCGTCGGTGGAGGTTTCCAGCTGGCCATTCATCACCTGCGGCCACGGGAATTCTGTTGCCGATTCACGAACGTCGTTGTTCGCGGTCTCCATTGTTTCGGCCAATTCCCCAACCTGCAGTGGTATTGCATTCCCGCTGGTGCCGTGATGGGACAGAAAGATTCCTGTGATCGGCGGGAAACTCACCGTTTGCGGAAGTGTCTGGAAATGTCCATCGCCGGTCAGTGAAAAGAAATTGATTGTCTGAGTCGTCCCTGCCTGACCTCCAGCCGGGTATGAAAATCGCAGAAACGGCGACGCGGAAACGGTCACCCGGTAAACAAAAGCCGGGCCACCGCGGAACGTGACGCTCGAAATCATCAGCCGGTATTCGCCGGTCGAATCGGCGCGAAATACCAGCACCGGATCTGCCCCGATGCGTAGCTCCTGCGCGGCAATGCGATGGCCGGCCGGGTCATAAATCTGTACAACCGGATCCAGTGCCGATCCCAGTCGAGCAGCGACCATCTCGACATGAACCACATCGCCGACGCTCGCCTGAAAGCGATAATAATCCAGATCGCATTCTCCCGCGATCTGGCCGTTGATCGTGACTGGCAGCTCGACTTTTTCGGCTTCATCCGGATCTGAGTTGGACTCACTCTCAATGAACTCAGGCAAGTCTCCAATGATGAACGGACGCCCCCCTGTTCCGCCCCGTGCACAACTCAGTCGCCAAAGTCCGGGGCTCAGGGGCGCATCAGCCGCAATGGTGATGTTCGTTTTCCATTCGGTCGGCTGAGACACCGGCTGCTCGCTCGGCTTACGCCTCGGTGACGTCTCATAATTTGCGGTCGCGCGTTCTCCCAGCACAGGCGGGGCGGCAAGTCCGTTTCCCTGGATGCGAAAGTGTGTACCCGGCGGGATACACTCGCCTCCGACTCGTACAGCAACCTCTGTGCCGCGCCGGCCGCCCGCAGGAAAAACGTGAGTACTCGAAGGATCCGTGGGGACTTGCTGAGCGCAAACGACAACCGGTGCAGGAAGACCGGCCAACAGGAAGACGATGAACCTGAGTTTGCGAAACAATGGGCTCAAATCGAAATGCCAGGTGGATTGATTTCGAACCACGGTGAACCTCGAACAGGCGGGGAGATAACTCGGGGGCTCTGATTTTGTTCCGGGACGGCCTACGCAAAGAGTTCATGCACCGCTCGGCCACCTCCTGCAAGCTGAACGGGTCGGCCCAATGGTGTGTGCAGAGTCATGTCCGGATCGATTCCGAGTGCCGTCAACAAAGTCGCTGCCATATCTGACGGAGTGATCGGACGGTCGATAACACTGGCCGCCTGCTTGTCTGTCGCTCCAATCGTGAGTCCGCGCTTCAGTCCACCGCCCGCCATGACGATCGAAAAAGCCTGCGGCCAATGGTCACGTCCTGCCATCTCATTGATTCGTGGCGAGCGACCGAATTCGGTGGTCAATACGACCAGCGTCGAATCCAGCTGACCGCGTTCTTCGAGATCATTCAGCAGCGCGGACACACCCTGGTCGAGGGGCGGAACCAGCAGATCCCGCAGGCTTTCCGAGTTCTTGCGATGAGTGTCCCAGTGACCATTTTCGATGCTGACGAAACGGCAGCCGGCTTCGACCAGGCGGCGCGCCAGCAGGCAGCATTGTCCCAGACTGGTCATGCCGTATGCATCCCGGGTTGCGGAACTCTCGCGGCCGATCTCAAAGGCTTGCTTCGCAGCGGCGCTGGTCATCAACTGATAAGCCTTTTCATAGTAAGTATCGAGTGATCGCTCCTGACTGCTCAGTGTATCGACGCGGTGTTCGAAGTGATTGATGGCTCGTAGCGCGGTCTGTCGCCGCAGGCTGCGGTCACTGGTGACTCCCTCGGGTAAGACAATGTCACGGACAGAAAACTCGGGTGCCGCGGGATCTGCCTCAATCACGAACGGAGCATGGCTCGGTCCCAGAAATGACGGACCACCACTATTCAGGAAGTTCGGAACTGAGATGTAGGGCGGCAGAGTTCCTGATGTGCCACCGAGCTTCGCCACCATCGAACCAAACGACGGGTGCATGTTGTTATTCAGCACGTTGCGGTTAAAATTACCCCCGAAACCCGGATGTTGTCCGGTCATCATCACGTGATAACCAGCGGTATGATCCGGGTCGCCGTGGGTGAGGCTGCGAAGAATTGCAAGTTTGTCGGTCACTCCGGCAATCCGAGGAAGCAAGTCGGACACCTGGATACCGGGCACTTGTGTATCGATGGGCCGAAAGTCTCCCCGAATTTCTGCCGGAGCTTCTGGCTTCGGATCCCACATATCCTGGTGAGCCATTCCGCCGATAATGAAGATAAAGATGCAGTTGACATCCTTCTTCGCGGTGCCCTCGACTCCATGAGTCTGTTGCAGCCGCAGAAGCTGACTCAGGCTCAGTCCCGCCACGGACCCCAATCTCAGAAATCCGCGACGATCGATTCCATCACAGTATCGGGGACGCATCGTGTGCCTCACTTGATGAACAGAAAATCGTATGAGTTGAGCAATGTCCAGAGGAAATCTTGCGCCGCCTGCCGTGGCGGAGCAGTCTCGAAAAGTTGTTGTGCGAGCTGCCGCTCAGAGTCTCGCGGAAATCGCCCCAGCGTCGCAAGACAAAGCTCATCGACAATCGCGGCAGGATCAGCCCCGGAATTGACCAGTTGTGCAACTCGGCCATCGGCGCTGCTGATTTTTGTCTCGACCTCCGGTGCGTTCATGAGATGCAGCGCCTGCGACATTGTAGGTTCGCTGGTTCTGCCGCATTCACACGGACTTGTCCGCTCCGGCCTGCCGAAGATCTCAAGAAAATACGACGGCAGGCGATTGTCCCACAACTCGATGGCCCGCGTAGCACGAGGGCGACCAGGGAAATATTCGGGTGCTCCGGTCGCGTGACTGATTGCATCCAGCAGGACTTCGGCCGGCAGACGCCTGACATAATGATGTGAGAAATTCTGCTCGTCATCCTCATTGTTTGAATTCACTGAGCTCGCCAGTTGATACGTGCGCGAATTCAGAATCAAACGCATGAGAGCCTTCAGGTCGAAGTTCTGATCAATCATGCTCTGGCTGAGCAAAGCCAGCAGAGGCTCATTCGTTGCCGGATTGGTGCTTCTCAGGTCATCTTCGGGTTCGACAAGGCCGCGTCCCAGAAAATGCTTCCACAGTCGGTTGGCAGCGAGTTTCGCAAACCAGGGGTTGTCGGCCGCGACCAGCCATGTTGCCAGTCCCCGTCTCGGATCTCCTTCGGAAGCCGTCACCGCGATACCGTCGAGCGGTCGTACCGCGACGAGCTTGTTCGAAAACGGAATCCGCGATTCCTTCAGGCCGGAATGGTAGACGAACACACGATTCGGAGCGATAGCCTTACGCTCCAGCCCGATAAAGTATCCGGCCAAACCATAGAAGTCATCCTGTGACCATTTTTCAAACGGATGGTGATGGCACTGCGCACATTCCATCCGCACACCAAGAAACGCCTGGCTGACGGTACGAGCAAGTTCTTCGGGCGTTTCGGCAGCGCGAAAAAGATTCACCGGTCCATTCGTTCCGGAATTGCCCGTCGCCGTAATCAGTTCGAAGACCCACTCATCGTATCGCCGGTTTGTGGCAAACTGTTCCCGCAGCCAGTGATGCAGTTCATAAGCACCCCGCTCACCGAGCTTCTGTCGATCGACCAACAGAATATCGGCCCAAACCAAGGCCCAGTAATCCGCGTACTCCGGCCGGTCAAGCACCTTGTCAATCCAGTGTGCCCGCTTGTCGGCTGCAGGGGCTGCCAGAAACAGCCGAACTTCCTCCGGTGTCGGCAGAGTCCCGATTGTGTCGAGCCACAGTCGACGCAGAAAAGTTGCATCGTCGGCGAGTTCCGCAGGAACCAGCTTGATCTTTTCCAATTTTATCCTGACAAGTTCATCAATGGCATTCATCGCCGGAAAATCGAACGGGACGTAACCGCTTGTGCGAGGCAACTGCAGTTGCACACTGGCGACTTGTCCCATGTAGTGGACGCCAATCACGGCTTCTCCGGGAATCTGCCCGGTTCGCACAACTCCTGTGCGATCCACTTCAGCGACCAATGGAGCATTCGTTGAGTATCCGGCGGCCGACGTGACATCGCGGACACTGCCATCCGAATAATGCGCCGTTGCCAGAATCTGCTGCCGCGAGTTTGCGTCAAGAATCCGTTCATCCGGGCTGACAGAAAGCCTGACCAACCCGGGTGAATGAGCCTGAGCCGTCGGTGTTCCCTGGCGGACCCATGCCAGCATCAGGTCATAATCAGCTGACACGATTGGCAAACGCCGACCTCCGCCATGTGGCATGACTCCCGTGGCCTTTCGCAGGAACAGACTGAATTCCGGACTGGCGGGAAAGATTCGTCGCCCGCGATCGTCCTTCACCAATGCGTCAAAATCTGCCGCCGGATCAAAGCCGAAAACCGACAGTCTGAAACCGCTGGCATGATTTGACTTGCCATGGCATCCTCCGCTGTTGCAGCCAAGCTTCGAAAGCAGGGGAAGCATGTCATTCGCGAAATCCACTGGTGGATAACCCGAAATCTGACCAACCTGAACCGGAACATCGAGTTCCTGTCCAACGCAAGACACATGCAGCGTCACCTCACCGTCGCTGACACCGGCCACGATGCCTCCTTCCGATCGGGCAATGCCTGGATCACTCGACGCGGTTCGGGACAAATGCGTCACGTCAATGGATCGACCGTCTTCATGGACACCAGTGATCAGTAGTTGTTGAACCCGATTGGTTCCGCCGAGCTGGATGAAAGCAGGCTCGACATGGATCTCACGGAGCCGCAATGGTTCGTCCGCAGAGACCCCATGGACTATGAAAACACACAGCCAACTCAGCACACGCCGAGTCGATTGTCGCTGATTGAGAAATAATCTGACCGCAACAAATTTCAAGCGGCTCACCCATTTTCGACGAGACGTAAAGCTATCCTGTCGCTGACTGCTAATCAGACAGTACCTGAACGGAACAACAGCGCCAATGGCGTTGGCAAATTATCTTCAGGCAAAAACTAAACGAGTTCCTGTCAGAGCGACGCACACGCATTCCGGAGTAACGCAGAGTTCTGCAGAATCCAGAGCAATGGTCCAACTCTGAGAACGATGTTGATTCAGCAGAATGGAAAGTTCGGTTCAACGACAAATGAAGTGTGCGGGTCAAGAGTGACTTAACCACGAATGGACACGAATGAACACAAATAAGCACCTCGGCAGAAGTCGTTTGGCATAATATCGTTTAACCGCGTGGGCAACGCCCCGCGATTGGCAGCGAAGCGCGGCCCGATGGGCACGCGGT
>JAYUVA010000685.1:0-2552 GCA_043754375.1 Candidatus Kuenenia sp.
ATGCCGGACCCCGTCATCGCACGTAACGACGGATCGCCGCTCTACAACTTCGCCACTGTCGTCGATGATGCTGAAATGGAAATCACGCACGTCATTCGCGCGGAAGAACATCTTTCGAACACGCCGATCCAGATTTTGCTGCACCGCGCGCTGGGAAACAGAACGCCCGAATGGGCGCATGTTCCTTACGTTGCATCTCCAGGCAGCAAGGAGAAAATGAGCAAACGAAAGATTGACAAATACCGCACGAATCCGCAGTTTCAAAAACTTTTTGAATTGGGTGATCAGGTCCTGAGTCGCATCGGAATCGATCCGAAATCGAATGATCTGTCACCGGTCATGGTGGCATACTATCGACAGGTTGGATTTCTGCCCGCCGGCGTTTTGAATTCACTTGTGCGACTCGGCTGGTCACTGGACGATCAGACGGAGTTTCTGTCACTAGCGGAGATGAAGCGGAAATTCACGCTGGATCGGGTTATTAAGAGTGCCGCTGGTCTGGATCCGGACAAGCTGCTGAATTTCCAGTCGCATTGGATGAGGGAACTGCCGGCGAAAGAGAAGCTCTACGGCTGTCTGCGGATGCTGAAACAGGCCAGACTGATTGACGATGAAGACGACACAGAGACGCAGGCAAAAGTCGCCCGAATTATTGAACTGGCCGCTGACCGTCTGCGTGTCTTTGGTGACATCTTTCAACTGGACGAATTCTTCGTGGCTGACGATGAACTCAGGATCGACGACAGGAACTTCCAAAAGCGCGTGGTAAAGCCGGAGAATGCCGTGGTCCTGCTGCATGAACTGCGGCGTCGCCTGAGTGACACAGACAATTTTACGGCTGAACGACTGCATGAACTGCTGCAGTCATTTGCGGCTGAGAAGCAAGTCAAAGTCGGCGATATTTTCCCGGCACTGCGACTGTGCGTCACCGGCAAGGCTCAGGGCGCAGACTTGTTTCAATCGCTCGAACTGCTCGGAAAGGACTGCGTGCTCCGCCGACTTGATCGTGCCACCAGCGCCGAAGCAATCGGCATTCGGGTCGCCGCCGCAGTTTCCAGCGCCGCGCCGCAACCGCCAGCCTCCACAGGATGAGCAACGCTATTCGCTCCGGGAATTTGTGGAAGAGACAGGACAAAACGGGGGAAGCGAAAGGCTGCAAAATCGAAGCCGACCCTTTGTTCACAGGTGTCCCTGCCTTTCGCCCCCGAATTCGGCACATCACGGCGGTTTGACGGAACGTTTTGGCCTTTCCCAACGATCGCATGTTGAACTACGTTACAGTTATGCATCATCGTCAAAGAGCATGCGAATACGTGGCATCACTGATCATTCTGCCCGTTCGGTCGCAGAGAGAGCATGACGAATCTTGTCTCTTCCTTTTCCTTTCAGGGGAATCATTGCAGTGAACAGCCTGGACCAATTGAAGCAGCATACCGTGGTCGTTGCCGACACCGGCGATATTGACTCCATCGCACAGCATAAGCCGCAGGACGCGACGACGAATCCGTCGCTGCTGTTCAAAGCCGCGCAGATGCCTCAGTACCATGGGCTGATCGATGAAGCCATTTCCGCAGCGTCGGCTCATCCCACAAAACGCTGCGGGCTGGTCGATGCAGTTATTGACCGCCTGTCTGTCAACTTTGGTCGCCGAATTCTGGAGATCGTACCCGGACGAGTTTCCACCGAAGTCGATGCACGTCTCAGCTTTGACATGACAGCTACGGTCGATAAAGCGTATCAGTTGATTGAGCTTTATAAGGAAGCTGGAGTCGATACAAAAAGAGTCCTCATCAAGATTGCAAGTACCTGGGAGGGCATTCGAGCGGCCGAGCATCTGGAACGGAACGGGATTCACTGCAATCTGACGCTGCTGTTTGGATTCGGCCAGGCAGTGGCGTGTGCCGAAGCAGGTGCGACGCTCATCAGTCCTTTCGTCGGTCGCATCTACGACTGGCACAGAGTGACTCGCAAAGTCGATCAGATTCCGGTCGCGGACGATCCGGGTGTCCGCTCCGTGTCGCAGATCTTTAACTACTTCAAGAAGTTTGGATACAAGACAGAAGTCATGGGGGCGAGTTTCCGCACGAAGGAACAGGTCATGGCTCTGTGTGGCAGCGACCTGTTGACGATCGCTCCCAACCTGCTGACAGAATTGAGTGCAATCACTACCGACGTGCCACAGAAACTCAACGCTGCTGATGCAGCGGTGATGTCGATCGACCGTATCGACATGAATGAAACAGTGTTTCGCTGGATGCTGAACGAAGATGCCATGGCGACGGAAAAACTTGCCGAAGGTATCCGCGGCTTCGCCAGTGACTTGAATAAACTACGTGACCTGCTGCAACAGCGATTGACGGCGTAGCCGGATCCTTGCTGCATTCATCGGACGGATCGGTCCGATCAGACCATTCTGTCCGATAATTTATTCAAGCGGCCGCCGTCGATTTCTTGCAGGCTGACGCCGTCTTCAACGTTGCGGAGCAGTACGTAGGCGATGGCGATTTCGCAGAGGAAAATGCTCAGGCGAATCAGTTCGCCGAACCTGCCCA
>JAYUVA010000686.1:0-3863 GCA_043754375.1 Candidatus Kuenenia sp.
ATCAGGCACAAGGTTGATATCATCGGGCTGAGTGGACTGATTACGCCATCACTGGAAGAAATGATTATCGTCGCTCGGACAATGAAGGAGCAGGGATACACCGTGCCACTGCTCATCGGCGGAGCGACCACCAGCGCGAAACACACGGCGGTGAAGATCGCTCCGGCGTACGATCAGCCGGTGGTGCATGTGGGCGATGCTTCGTTGTCAGTTGGCGTCGTGGAGGCTTTGCTGGATGTAGATCGCAAGCCGGAGTTTGTGGCGAAGAACATTGAAGCTCAGGTCAGGGCGAAGGCGTCATTTGACCAGCGTCAGCAGGTCTCGCTGGTGCCGTATGCGGATGCTTTGGCAAAGCGGTTCACAATTGACTGGGCGAATTACACGCCACCGAAGCCTGAGTTCACCGGGACTCGAATCATTGAAGACCTGCCGCTGGAGGAATTGGTGCCGTACATCGACTGGTCACCGTTCTTCAGTTCATGGCAATTGATCGGCAAGTATCCAAAGATCCTTAACGACGCCGTGGTCGGTGAAGAAGCACGCAAGCTGTTCGCTGACGCGCAGGATGAACTGAAAGTCCTGCTCGCCGACAAGAGCATCAAAGCCCGCGCGGTCTACGGCTTCTGGCCGGCGAATGCCGACGGAGATGACATCGTGCTGTGGACCGATGAAACCCGCACGAAAGAACTTATGCGGTTTCCGATGCTGCGGCAGCAGTGGGAGCGAGTTGGACAGTCGAATTATCGCTCACTGGCAGACTATGTGGCACCGTTGGAGGAGCGAGGGGCGAGGCGCGAGGATTTAGCAAATACGACTCAATCCTCAATCCTCAATCCTCAATCCTCAGATTACATCGGGGCCTTTGCCGTCACGGCCGGCCAAGGTTGCGATGAACTTGCAAAATCCATCGAAGCAGCGGGTGATGACTATCGAGCGATCATGATCAAGGCACTCGCCGATCGCTTCGCGGAAGCTTTTGCCGAATACCTGCATGCGAAAGTTCGTCGGGAGTGGGGTTATGGTCAGACTGAAAACCTGACCAGCGAGCAACTGATTGAAGAAGAGTACGATGGGATCCGTCCGGCTTTCGGATATCCATCATGTCCCGACCACCTTCCCAAGGGGCCACTCTGGAAATTGCTTGACGCTGAGAAAGCTGTGGGCATGACCTTGACGAGCAGTTTCGCCATGTGGCCAGCGGCATCGGTGAGTGGCCTGTACTTCAGTTTGCCCACACGCCTGCTCCCTGGCTCCCGCTATTTCAGCGTCGATCGCATCAGCAAAGACCAGGTGGAGAATTACGCAGCTCGCATGAACATGACCGTCAAGGAAATCGAACGTTGGCTGGCACCGAATCTGGGGTACAATCCGTAGGGCTCCGGAGACAAACATGCAGACGACTGAGAGGATTTACGCCATGCTTGGAAATGAAAAGTTATGGCAAACTGCGGCTCAATGCCATCGAATTCTGGCAGGTGCAGACATCGCTCATACCGTCTGTGGCGGTGTCGCCGTCTGCCTGCATGGCTATCAACGGAACACCGTTGATCTCGACCTGATCATTGAGCCTGAACGCGCTGCAGATGTCAGGAAATTGCTGGAAGAGGCAGGGCTGACATGGGACGCTGCAGCCAAAGAGTTTCACACGAGCGGCGGCGTTTTTGTCCAGTTTCTGATGACAGGCGACCGCGCGGGAATCGATTCTGAAGTTCGAATTCCGGTGCCAACAGGTGAGCTGAATATCGAGATAATCGATGGCTTGCCGGTACTCCGTCTTTCCCGGCTGATTGAGATCAAGATTGCATGTGGATTGGGGAGCGTTCGTCGGACACACAAGGATTTCGCCGACGTCGTGGAACTCATCGCCATTCGCAAACTCGACGGTTCATTCGCGCGGCACCTTCACAAGTCGGTCCGCAGCACTTATCGAAAACTCGTCAGGAACGCTCAAGGTGCGTCGTAGTGAGTTGGATGTTGTGACGGTGCCTTCTGGAGCATAGACTGATTGCGGATGAGGTCGATGCAGGCTTCAGATCGACGGGCGACTCAAATGCACAGTGGCCTTGAGAATCCTGAGACTCACGATATTGTGCTGCGGCAGAGTGGTTCGCTGATGTTTCCGGCATAAGTAGATCTACCGCAATTTAATGTATGACCATTTATGCACACCACACGCAGAGCCTTCGGACAATATGATATGATCACGCGAGTCAGTGTCAAGAACTTCAAAGCGATTCGCGATGCTTCAGTGGATCTGACGCCGATTCACCTGCTGATCGGCCCGAACGATTCTGGTAAAACAAGCGTACTTGAGGCGATTGCCTCGATCTGCCGAAGTGTCGATCATGACGCACCGAATAGTTTTCTGGGGCGTTGGCAGGGGCGTGAGTTGGTCAATTCTGCGGCTACGGAACCCCGGATTGACATTGAGATTATGATAGCGGATGGGCAGGCGGCAGTGACCTACCGAGTCTTGGCTGACTTTTCGGACGCTGGCCGACAGGTGCGGTGGCAATCGACGATTGCCAGAGTCAATGAAAAAGATTGTGACCTCCGCAGTTCTAATCCTGAACATACGCTGACGGATCTTGCTCGAAGGAGTGCAGGCCAAGCTGCGAATTCATTGAATCGACCCGAGTGGCCGGTCGCGCAGAGGATTTCTCAGGTGATTGGAGGGTGCTGGTATCTTCGTTGGACAGCTCGAAATCTGGCTCTCCCAACGGCACTCAATCCAGAACGAAGGTTTCGGCTCGAAGGTAACGGCTTCGGGCTTCCGACGTTAATTGACGATTTGTTGAATTATGATCGCGAGAGTTTTGCAGCCCTGGAACGAGAGTTCACGCAGATCTTTCCCCATGTCCGAACGATCGCCCTTGTGCAGCAACATGGGTTCAACTCTCCGGTCGATCAATCGGACGAAACACTGACATTGCAGCCGTCGGCCGGCAAGCAGGTTGTGTTTCGACTGAAGAATACAGATCGTGATCTTCCTGCTTCTCAGGCGGCCGAAGGTATGCTTTACATTCTCGGCTACCTGGCCCTGATGTATCTCCCGCAACCGCCCAGAGTTTTGCTGATCGAAGAGCCCGAAAATGGAATTCACCCGAATCGCGTAGGCGACATCGTAAGGATCCTGCGGCGATTGGTGGAGCGTCATCCGGAAACACAAGTTGTCATGACCAGCCATTCGCCTTATCTGGTCGATGCATTTCAACCTGAAGAAGTGACCTGGTGCCGTCGAAATGAAAACGGTGATGTCGTGTTGACGCGACTCGATACAATCCCGGAAGTCGAACGCAGCCTGAGCGTTTTTTCACTGGGAGAAATCTGGACGGGAGAACTTGAACCGTTGCATTCCCGTGAGGACGCAAAGTGAAGTCTTTCGTCCTGATTGTCGCTGAAGGTGACCACGAACTTGCTGGCGGTCATGCGGATGCTGCACTGACAACTCTTGTGCGTCGGCTGCTTGGTGACAGAATCGATCTGCAGGTGAGCAGCAAACCGAATCGAAAGGTTTCGCGGATCATTGAGGGACGCGGCCGGCAGAGATTGGCGACTTCGGGACTTGTATACTTCGGTCGCGGCGATTGTTGACCTGGGAATTCTTCGAGCGAGGTGTCCAAGTGGCTTTGCGGCTTTCGCGGAAAGAGTCGAAGGTTTGAAATCGGCATTGTCGCACGATTCTTGATGTCTCCGGAACCGGTTGATCAGAATCGTATTCGGAGCACACTGAACGAGTTGCAGAGACAGGAATGTCCAACCTTGCGGGCATGGCTTGAACTTGCGGGCGGAAGTGGGGAGACTCCCGATTCGGGGTCTGGAGCGACAGGTTTCCGTGTTAGATCCCATGTTTTGACTCGTCC
>JAYUVA010000687.1:0-2900 GCA_043754375.1 Candidatus Kuenenia sp.
CAAATCCATCAAATGGCTGTCACATGTCGTGCTGACGAATCTGGCTCATGCGAATGATACGTACGCCGAACAGAACAACGATGTCGATAGCCCGCTCAAGACTTTCGCGGCCACGATCACAATCCCCAAAGAAGTGAAAGCGGGTGAAGCGATCACGGTTTCAGGATATGCTCAGGTGGGTATTTCAGGGCTGACGAAAGTTCATGTGTCGATCGAATCGAACGCAATTGAGCGACCTGAGAACGATCCCTATTTCACATCCGCACCGTGGGCCGATGCGGAATTGCTGCCGGCTCCTCAGAACTGGGCGGCCCTGAGTGACGCTAAGATCCCGCCGCAGACGTACGGCTTCGATGCGGCCGGGGTTCCGATGGCGTGGCCAATGCGACTTACCAATGCTCACTGGGCTGCCGTCATGCCTGGCTTGCCCGCCGGTGAGTACACGTTTCGCTGTCGTACGATAGACGAACAAGGTCACGCTCAGCCCATGCCACGACCCTTCCGCAAGTCGGGCCATGCGGCGATTGAATCGATCGGGATTACGGTGGCAGATTGACGAAGCGTGTCATTCGTCAGGCGGGTACAAGTGGCATGTAGCCGGATTCGCAAGAATCTGGAGGTGTGCATTATTCATGGTCGAATTCAGTCTGCAAGCCGCTTTCGCAGGATAGCATCGTGGTGGCGGACGTGCCCGGCAAGGATGTAAATCAATGCTCGCGCAGTGATATGTGATCCATTCGTCGTGCCTGCGCGGTTCCATGCTTCATCCGCGAGGTTTCGGATCAGCAGCAGGTTCGCGATGCGAAGCGATTCAAACGTTGCGATGATATCCGACAGGGTGGCAGGATGTTCTTCGGACGCAACGGCGTAGTGCTGTTCGTCAAAACCAGGCAATGGCGTGGCATCACCGCGAGCGATCCGGTGCAGTCGATAGCCAAAGATTCGTTCGCCATCGACCATGTGGTCAAGGACCTGTCGCACCTTCCATCGATAGGGAGCCTGCACGCTCGCCGCCCTTTCCTCTGTAATCGTTCGCCAGAATTGACAGACTTCGCTGAGTTGCGATTGCAGAACACCCACGATATCCGTTTCGGGAATCTGGTCGATGTATCCCCTGTAAAACAAGGCACACTCAGTTGGATCCGGACGCATTCTCGTGCCTTCCACGTTTTCAGATCGATGCACACAACCAGTTCGTCATGATACCAGCGTCCGTTGCATTCCGAACGACGACGTTCTCAGGAAACAACAGGATTGTGAGATCCGCGCCAAGATGCATAGATGGTTCGGTGTGACTTGTAGGCCGGACCGAGCAAAGCGAGTTCCGGCAGCGCCGAATTGCCGGAACTCACTCCGTTCGGTCCGGCCTACGGAAATCTGCGATCACACTCTGCCGTGGACACTCGTCACAATCGTCCGCTGCCGATACATTGCAATTCCTGTATTCTCTCCGGGAGTGCCACGAAAATGAAGATCCACCGCCTGGCGTTTCGACATGTGTCGGATGTCTTCGCGACCGCGATGGTTGTCGGCGTTTTGCTTTGCAATGGACGAATGAGCGTCGCCCAGCAACCGTCCGAGGCAATCGCTGCTGCGTTGGGCGATCCGCGGGTCGATGCATTTTCGTTTGACGTCTGGCGAAAAGAACGGCGAATCATTGATCTGCATCAGCACATCGAAGCCGCTCCGGAACGATTTCAGCGAGCCATCGGGATCCTGGATCGATCCGGCGTCGGGATCGGCTTGATTCTTGGCGCTGGCACAGTGACGTCGAAGGATGGGCAGCCCTCGGATTTCGAAAAAGCAAAGTCGTTGGCGGATTCACTTTACCCCGGCCGATTCATGCATCACATGTTGCTGGATTACAGTGGCTGGGATGATGCGGACTGGAGCAATCGAGCGGTTGAGCAAATCAATGAGGGACATCGACTGGGTGCTGCGGGGCTCAAGGAATTCAAACGGCTTGGGCTGTTCCTGAAGGACGGCAGCGGCAAACTCATTCGCATCGACGACGAAAAACTCGATCCCGTCTGGCAGCGCTGCGGAGAACTGGGAATGCCGGTTTCGATTCATGTCGGTGATCCGAAAGCGTTTTGGCTGCCGTACGATGATTCGAACGAACGATGGACAGAACTCAAGGACCACCGCAACTGGTGGTTCGGAGACCCCGAGAAACACCCGCCTCGAATGGAACTTCTGGACGCACTCAATCGGGTCATCGAACGCAACGCAAAAACCACGTTCGTGTGTGTGCATTTTGCGAACAACCCGGAAGATCTGGATTGGGTTGAGCGGTCCCTGGAACGCTATCCCAACATGTACGCTGATATGGCCGCCAGAATTCCTGAACTGGGACGCCATGATCCGGCACGTGTGCGACAGTTGTTCGAAAAGTATCAGGACCGAATTCTGTTTGCGACAGATTTCATGGTCTACAACAAATTGATCCTGGGCTCGGGCGGAGATTCAGAGAATCCAACCGACGACGATGGCGTTGAGTTCTTCATGAAGTGCTGGCGCTGGATGGAAACGGATGACCGCGACTGGGCGCACATGACGCCGATTCAGGGAAACTGGCTCATCAACAGCATCCGACTTTCACCGGAGGCCTGTCGGAAAATCTACTTTGACAATGCGCACCGCATGTTTGCCAGATCGATTCCCTTGCCGACGGTTGTGGCAAAGCATATCGAGCGCGACTTTGTGCCCGACGGGAAACTCGACGAACCTGAGTGGACACAGGCTGTGCCGGTGCGACTGGAGTATCAGTCAATCGACAGCATTGCCCGACCAGAACTCAGCACACCCGTGCGGTTGCTATGGTCAGACACGTTTCTGTATCTGAGCTATGAATGCCCATACCGTGAACTCAGCATCTGGTCACCGCCAGCGAAACAGGA
>JAYUVA010000688.1:0-5196 GCA_043754375.1 Candidatus Kuenenia sp.
ACCGCACGGCCTGTTCGACGGAATGATGGTCGGCCCACCAGTCCGCGTTCCGATCGATGTCTCGATGAGCCTGCGGAAGAATGATAACTCGGAACGTCATTGCTTGCGTGCCAGGAGCCTGTCCCGCGTCAGCTTGCGAGCGTCTGCCAGAGGAATCCCCTGACCGGCTTCCATCTCCGCAATTCCCTGGGCGATCGCATCGCGATCCTGCTGGCGGCGAAGAGCATCCATCGCCTGCCGGTGCATTTCACTCTCGACAATGAAATAAACTCTCGACGTATCGGGATCGATGACTTCGAGTTCGTGATCCCCGGTCGCGTGCAGAGCGGCTGCAAGTTCTTTCGTCAGTTTCGCGGTCATACGGCGATTGTACGCCAAAACGGAGCCGGAAAGAAAGAACGAACCGTCGAAAAATAGCCATCCGTCGCCCAATCCCCTGTGTTTGGAGGCCGCGTAGCATTGAACCGCTTCCTTCAACAGTTGCGTGATCGGTCGTCGTAGCTGCCCCTCCCCGAAGCGAACTCCCTTCGTGACACTCTGAGTTTTGTCTATGGCTGTTCGCCGTCGCAAAGTGTTTTCAAGCAATGCTTTGTAAGATTTGGCAGTTCGGGGCTCTGGCCATACTATTCCCTGCCAAATGCAGATCAACTCGATTGACCCAGGCACGCCTGCCAGTATGCTGGCAGGAGCGTAGCGGGTGGAGTTGAATGATCCGTAGGGTCGATTTGCCTGCCAGTGCATTTCAGCACGCATTCCCGTCTGGAAACGAACGGCAGGCATGGACTTCGAAGAACTGATTGAGACTCTGTCGAAAGGGTCTGCGACTGCCGTCACGACGCTGGAAAGCAACGTCGCGGATCTGAATGCACTGAAAGACCCACACCGCCACATTCGACTCAGAATTCTGACTGCCTATCCCCGCCGAATCAGTTTATGATCCGCCGCTACGATCTTGAAGCTTGCCCGACCACGTCTTTTCGAGAATAAAGAGGCAATGGCGAAAGAGATATTTCTCGACAACAACGCGACAACTCGGCCGTTGACTGAAGTGATGGCTGCGGTTGTCGCTGCAATGTCGGATTCATTTGGAAACCCGTCCAGCAACAATCGAGCTGGAGAAAGGTCACGTCGGCTGTTGCAGGATTCGCGTGAAGCCATCGCCAAGTTGATCGGGGCTCAGTCGGATTCGTTGTGTTTCACATCAGGGGCTACCGAAGCGAACAATTGGGTACTCCAGCGAACGTGCATGCAGCCGAATTCATCCTTGGTAACGACAGAGATTGAGCATTCCTCCATCAAGTCGTTGTGCGACGTCATGGAAAATCAGGGGACGTCTGTTTGCAGACTTCCAACGGATCGGCTCGGGCGAATCGACGCGCAGCAACTTGCAGAGTCACTCACGCCGGAAACAACTCTTGTATCCGTTCACTGGGTCAACAATGAAACGGGTGTGATTCAACCAGTTGAAGAGTTCGCAAGGCTGTGTCGTGATCGCGGCGTCTTGTTCCATACAGACGCATCGCAGGCTGTTGGAAAACTGCCAGTCGATGTTGAAAGACTGGGTTGTGATTTCCTCTCGTTTAGCGCTCACAAGTTTCACGGACCACAGGGAGTCGGCGGACTTTACGTCCGACCGGGAGTGAAACTTGCCCAGTTCATATTTGGCGGTTCTCAGGAATCCGGTCGCAGGGCCGGTACAGAGAACCTTCCGGGAATAGCCGGGGCCGGTGCGGCAGCTGCACGTCGACTCACTCGGCTCGACGATACAATTTCCGCGTTACAGGAACGACGAGACCAGTTCGAAAGGGCCGTTCGGACTCAGATTCCTGATGTGTTTGTGAATGGCGACGCGGAAAACAGAGTCTGCAATACAACAAACCTGCGATTCGAAGGCGTGGACGGAGAAGCGCTGGTTGCAAGGCTTGATCAAGAGGGAATTCGCTGTTCGCAAAGTTCCGCTTGTGCCAACCAGCGGCCGGAGCCCTCGTACGTGTTGCGGGCCATGGGATTGTCGGAGTCGCAAGCCTATGCCAGCGTGCGATTTAGCGTGTCTGTTTTGAATTCGGACGAAGAGATAGACGAAACCGTTCGACGCCTTGCAAAACTAGTGGCACAACTGCGAAGATTCGCGAAATTCTCCGCAAACAATGAGTGACGATTACTGAACGAGAATTTCGAACTGTTTACTCAGGACGATGTTGCCGATCATCTTGGCGTCGGTCGCAACATGGGAAGTCCATTCGCCACTGGCTGATGGCAACACAACTGGCGGAACCAGCACCTGAGGCTGT
Source organism: Candidatus Kuenenia sp. (assembly GCA_043754375.1). Lineage (GTDB taxonomy): Bacteria > Planctomycetota > Planctomycetia > Planctomycetales > Planctomycetaceae > SXXK01. The sequence goes on from JAYUVA010000688.1 coordinate 2,292, forward strand.
CGTCGGCAAACGCTCGTTACTGCAAATGACTGAGCTGGGCCGCACGGTTTGGGAACTGGACCCATATTTCCTGTCTGAAGGTACTTGGTGGATACTTCACGTCAACCTCGTCAACAATCCAGCTTTTGCCGCCTCATGGGCTTGGTTCTTCAACAGCTTTGGACATGATCGGTTTGACCGGGCGGTTTGCGTGGAGAGCCTCAAGCGCCAGATCGAGATGACGACGAAGAAGCCGCCGAGTGCAGCCACACGGCACCGGGATCTTGGCTGCATGCTGGCAAGTTATGCCAGAACGATTCCCAACACTCACGATGATCCAGAGGACGGTGCAGACTGTCCATTTCGTGACTTGGGATTGCTCAGCTTTTTTAAGACATCCGGCTATTACCAGATTCATCATGAGGTGAAGCCGATTCCCCCGGAGGTCCTGGGGTATGCAATCTCCAAAGCATTTGAACATACCTCCGGCGGTGCGCGGGCATCTGATATCTCCATCACAGATGCGGCGCGTAAGCCAGGTGGGCCGGGCCGTTGTTTTGCATTGACGACCGAGACTCTGTTCGAAGTTGCATCCCGTGCTGAAAGCCTCTCCGAAAACGGTGCAATTCAAATCTCCGGTATGGCTGGCGATCGAGTCATCCGGGTGAAACAGCAAAGCCCGCTGGATTGGGTGGTCGCTCACTATGCAAGCATCGAGGAGGAGCAATTGCATGTCGCCTAAGAAAACAAAGCGGACAAGGAACTCCGGATCGGCGACCATCCATGCGGAATCCTTTCTGAAGTTAATCAATCTTGTATTTGATGCTGATCAGCCATCACGCATTGAGCACTTTCGCCCAACAACGAAGTGTGTTTCGCTGATTCGTGCCATGACCGCGCATGACACTGACCGTGCTTTTCTGATCGTTGCTCCATACGGTACCGGAAAGTCCCTCACTGCGGTCTACACACTGCAGATGATCGAGAACCGCCGGACGCCGTTGACGTTCTCAAGGATATTGCGGGGCGGCTGAAATCCGTCAGCAAAGAACTGGGTGGATTTGCTGAAAATCGAGCAAAGCATTCGGATCGTCAGGGACTGGTGCTTGCGCTGCATGGATCGTGTGAGAGTCTTGCCGTTGCATTGCGAAAGGCGGCAAGTGAGTCGATTCAGCGGTTGTGTGATGGTCGTCAGGCTCGATTCCTGCAGTCGATGCCAGCGAAAACTGGTCAGGATGCAATCGCGATTCTGAATGCCCTTAAAGAGAAGGCGTCAGAAAAAGGATTCGACCGAATTGTCGTGATTTGGGACGAATTCGGTCGGCATCTGGAAACGCTGGTTGCCGATGGTCGCGGCGAAGCGCTGTTGGAATTACAGCTTCTGGCTGAATTTATTTCTCGGTCATCAGATATTCCAATCACACTTGGTCTCATTCTTCATCAGGGACTTCTTCATTACGCATCGAATGCACCCCAGGGTGTGAGTTCTGACTGGAAGAAGATTGAAGGCCGATTCCGCACGATTCAATACGTTGACGACAGCAAGGAGATTTATCGACTTGTCGGCGAAGTGATGGCTGATCGCCGAGGTGAACGCCAACCGGACATCAGCAAGCGAAAGGCCACTGAACTTGCCCGGTCGGCACAGGAGAGCGGGCTGTTCACAGATTTCACTCAGTCGGAACTCTCCGATCTACTGTTCGCCGCGTTTCCGCTTGAGCCAGCAACGCTGTATTTGCTGCCGCGGGTCTCTGCTCGGGTCGCTCAGAACGAACGTACTCTGTTCAGCTTTCTGTACCACGACAATTTGACCTACAGCATCAGTCCGCAGCATTTGTATAACTACTTTTCGCCAGCCATGCGCGCCGATACCGCTGTCGGCGGAACGCACAGGCAGTGGCTTGAGACTGAGAGTGCGCTGTCCAAAGTGCCAGATGATGCCTCGCAGATGTGTGTGTTGAAAACGGCATGCCTCCTTGGCCTCGGCACCAGCGGTGAGCGATCCCGAACGGGGAAGAGCTTGCTCGAATTCGCCGCCATGGGTTTTGACAAAGCAGCCCATTGGACCGACACAATTCAGTCACTCATTGACCGGAAGTTGCTCCTGCATCGACGACACAACGATGATGTCAGCATCTGGCATGGCACTGACATGGATCTCCGTGGCAAGCTGGAAGATGAAAAACGAGCTGTTGCCCCGGCATTTGATTTGCTTCAGTTCCTGAATCGGGAAGCCCCTCCCCCTGCATGGAAACCGGTTGAGTACAACGACCGCCGATGCATTCGTCGTTACTTGCTGGGCGAATATCAGACCGTCACGCAGTTTGATTCGTTCGTCAATTTCCAAATGCTGATCGAACAATTGCCGCCCGACAGCGACGGCAAAGTCATTTATCTGCTCGCCGACAGTCATAAAGAACTTGAAGCAGCGGTAGTCATCGCGAAAGAGCATCTAAACGATGCCAGAATCGTGGTTGCGCTGCCGTCTGAGCCGTTGCCATTACTGGACGCGGCGATTGAAGTCGCGTCCCTGCAGAGAATGCAGCTGAACGTTGACCTTGTAGAATCAGACCCGTTGGCCCTGCAGGAATTGCAGCAGATGACGGACGACGCTCGCAATCATTTACAGAAGCTTGTTGACCGATTGCTGCGCCCTGGTCGTTCCGGTCCACGCTGGTTCTACCAGGGAACCGAATTGACGATCACGTCGGCCCGGGCCCTGCGATCAAGCCTCTCTGCGATGATGGAAGACGTCTTCAGCAGCACACCATTGATCAACAACGAGATGATTGTGCGTAAGAAGCCGACGCCCACGATGATCAATTCCCGCAAGAAGCTACTGCTTCTGCTCTGCTAAGGATCGTTCGAGGAATTAGTGTCGCCTTTCGCTCCGCGAAAGCTACGCTGCTTTCGCGGAGCGAAAGGC
>JAYUVA010000689.1:0-4337 GCA_043754375.1 Candidatus Kuenenia sp.
CATGAAGCCGACGGAATAGCGAGGTTCCTCGCTGTTCTGACTTTTTGTGAGTCTTGTGAGTTTTCGTGGCCAGGACTGTCCGTTCAGGCGTTTGTTTGCGAGTCAGGGTTTTGTTGGCCACAAAGAAGCTTGGGGCGGGCTGCGCCGGCAACCCAAAGTAGCCATCACACTCCGCCGTGATGAGCATTTGTCAATCGACATTCATTAACCGAAACAAGGCTCCTCGATCAGACGAGTCGCAAAAGGTTGAAGATCAATCGTCGCGAGGTCTTCATTGAAGTGGCCCTGTTCCAGGCTCGTCACGACGTCACGTCCGATGTTGTAAATAGCTGGTTTGTATTCCATGTCGAGTGCATCCGCGAGGGCAGGAGTGTGTTGAGTAGAAAGTAGGTGGACTGTTTGCCATTGTTCTGGAATTCCTTTGATTTAGCAGGGAGTTCCGCTCATGGACGAGCAGTCACAGTTGAATTCACGGACTTTGCGCGTGGAATTTACGCCGGATCGGCATTCAGACACGACGCTGGCCGAAGCTTATCGCATCCTCTCCATCCGCCACGACGACGACACGAGTCAGCTTAAGAGTGTACGGACAAGCGTTGCCGGACCGATCCAGGGGCGAGTTTCAGTCGAGGTGCAGCCATGAGTCAGTTTCTTCGTGTTGCTTTTTATGCTCGAGTCAGTTCGCAGCGACAGGCGGATGAAAAGACAATTCAGTCGCAGCGCGAGGATCTCGTGAGTCGTATCGAACGAGACCAGGTACGTATGGAACCGGGATTCGAATACTGCGATGACGGCTACACTGGTACCGTGTTGCTGCGACCGGCGCTGGAGAAACTACGGGACCACATCGCCAGCTCGATGATCGATCAACTCTATGTTCATTCGCCCGATCGACTCGCCCGAAAGTTCTGTCATCAGGCTCTGCTGCTGGAAGAGTTTTCAAAACATGGATGCAAAGTGATCTTTCTGAATCAGGAAGGATTGCCGGAAAGTCCGGAAACAAATCTCCTGCTTCAGATGCAGGGAATGATCGCTGAATACGAGCGTGAAAAGATTCTGGAAAGAACTCGCCGCGGACGTAGGCATGCTGCGAAAATCGGAAGTGTCAGCGTCTTCAGCGGGGCACCGTACGGTTATTGTTACATCAGCAAACACATCGGCGAAGGGAGGGCTCGATGGGAACTGAATGCCGATGAAAGTCCAGTCGTGCAGCTTATGTTCGAGCTCGTCGATCGCCAGCGAATGTCGTTGACCGGAATCTGTCGCGAACTGAAGTCACGTGGTATTCTGACGAGCACGGGTAAGTCGAAATGGGCTTCATCGACTGTCCTCGGGATGTTGACGAATCCTGCGTACAGCGGTGAGGCAAAGTACGGAAGAGTAAGATTATCTCAGCGAATTCCGGGAAAAAGACCAAGCCGGGGTGCCCCGGCCGTACCACGACAGGCGAAGATTGCGGTCGAGACAACAGTCGAAGAGCAAATCACGATCGCGGTGCCTGCAATCGTCAGCAAGTCATTGTTTGAACGAGTTGGTCAGCAAATGGAAGAGAATCGAAAACGTAAACGAGATCGCTCTGCTGGCCCGCGCTATCTGCTGAGTGGTTTGCTGATTTGCGGCGAATGCGGTTCAGCGTTCTGCGGTCGAAGTCAGCGTGGAAAGTATTCCAGTTACACCTGCATCGGCAAAGATCGATATCGCAAGGACGAACATGCGATCTGCGATAACCGATCGATCCGTGGCGGTGATCTGGATGCGTGTGTCTGGTCAGAGCTCTGCACTCTGCTTCGCGATCCGTCACGTCTGGCATCCGAACTTGATCGTCGTCGTACCGAACAACTTCCGACGATGTCACAACTTCAGGAGACTCAGCGGCGAGTCAAAGATCTGCGGAGTCGGCTTGACCGCCTGATCGATGCTTACACTTCCGGCTTACTGGAACGCACCGAGTTTGAGTCTCGCGTCGCTCCCCTCCGTGACCGCCACGACCGCGAAGCCGCTGCATTGTTCAGCCTCGCCGGCGAACATTCTCGCAACGATACGTCCGATGCAGTCTCAAGTCTGGCATGTCTTTCTGAAGCGATGAAGTCGAGTCTGACGTCCGCCACCGAGGGCCAGAAACGCGAACTGTTGAAACTCCTGATCAAGCACGTCGAGATCTGTCAGAACGAAGTCAGAATAGTGTACAGAGTCCCTTCCACCCCGGCTCTCGCCAACACGGCTGCCAACGACTTTTTACAACATCGATTGCAGAGTCACGGCGGAGCGTGACGGCTACTTTACAATTTGCCCGTGACCGAGGCCGAACGCTGGTGAACAGGGATCGAATTCAACTGTTAGTAGTACAGGTCGCAGCCCAAAATCTTACAATCCGCAGAGGCAAAAAGGGGTCTCTTCTAATTGAGACCTGCCCCTTTACTTCCTCTGAACGACAAACACGCAACCGACGTTTTCCTTGAGCGTTGTTGATGCAGCCGCCCGTTACGAACTCGGGGGTCACCAATGTGGCCCTGAACCCAATGACGACCAGTCGGCAAGTGCAAACGTTTTGGAACCAAACATCGTGGCCGACGAAGACAGATTCACTGTCGAATTGGTCGATGCAGATGGATCCAACGAGGCCGAAGATTACATTCGTCAGACGCAACCTCGTCACGTGCGATACGTGGCATTGCATCAACAGTCGCGTCGTTCAGAGAGAATGTTGGATGCAGTTATCTCGGAGTCCGTCGGTTGTGGGACGCTGATTGGCTGGATCTCGGGCATGAATGACCAAGGTACATGAAAATCGCAGAGATCGCTTTCCGGTTGAGCCAATGCTCTGGCACGCATCAAAACACGATTGACAGAGCACTACGACGCATTCCAGAGCTCCAGCAGCTTCGACGATTCGTAGTCGCCGGCGGTAATTTCAAAGCCCAGATCGGCAATCATCCGGAAATCTTCTTCCGCTTTCTGGCCGGGTGTTGTCAGGTAGTCGCTCACAAACATCGAGTTGGCCGGATACAGCCCCATGGCCTGCATAGAACGCAGGTTGACTTCACGCCCGCCCGCAATCCGCAGTTCGGCTTTTGGATTTGTCAGCCTGAACATTGCCAGCACCTTCAGGCAAAATCCTGGATCCAGTTCGTGGACCGATTGCAGCGGCGTGCCGTCGATGGAATTGAGAAAATTGATCGGAATAGATTCGACGTGGAGTTCCGCCAGTTTCATGGCCACATCCACGACGTCGTCATGCACTTCGCCCATGCCGACAATCATTCCGGCGCACAGTTCCAGTCCGGCATTGCGACACACATCGAGCGTTTCGAGTCGATCCTTGAATGTATGTGTCGTACAGATTTCGTCGTGGAAACGCTCGCTGGTATTGAGATTGTGGTTGACGCGATCCACGCCTGCGTCCTTGAGCTTCACGGCCTGCTCGGGCTTCAGCAGTCCAAGACAACAGCAGATGTGCAGACCGTACTGATCCTTGATCTGACGCACGACATTCGCGACATGATCGACTTCACGATCAGTCGGGCCACGACCGCTGGCGACAATACAGTACGTGCGAGATTTGCTCTCAGCGGCCTTGCGGGCACCGTCAAGCAGTCGTTCCGCATTCAGCATGGCGTACTTTTCGATCGGAGCTTCGGAGATTTTCGACTGTGAACAGTAGGTACAGTCCTCCGGACAAAGGCCGCTCTTGGCATTCTTCAGATAATAAAGCTGTACGGTCTTGCCGAAGTACTGCCGTCGAACGCGATACGCGGCGTCCAGAATCGCCAGGAGTTCTAAATCGTCAGCCCGCAGAATTCGTAATGCGTCGTCGCGCATCAACGACTGGCCGTTCAATACGGCATCCGCCATTTCGTGCCAGGACATATGAGCAGCTTCACAGACAGCAGACACGGACATGATGAGGAACATTCCAGGGCTGAAATCGATCGCAGCGTAAAGACGCGAGCGGTCTTTGAAGTCGTGCGAGACGGGGATAGTAACGCAGTTGGAAACCGGAAAAAACGGACTCTGCGTGGATTCGACGATTTTGGAAGACGTTGTTATGTGCAAGCAGTGATCTCCGAGATCACAGCCCTTCATCAAAGTTCTCCCCGCTTGTTGTGGGCTGCCGCAACTTGCAGCCGCCATTCTGGACCTGCGTTTATGGCTTGTGGCACAATTCCCGGACCGAAGTAAAACAAATCGTGATCGGGATTTTGACGAATGTTTCGATGTTCAGGCGCGTGAAAAAGTCACGTTGGTGTTAAAACCGAGGAAACCTGCAGCGGCTTTCCTGCTGATTCTGAGAAATGTCGTGTCAATCAGAGTACTACCATTCACAACCGGCTAAATTC
>JAYUVA010000690.1:0-3337 GCA_043754375.1 Candidatus Kuenenia sp.
GTCGGCTTCCATCACAGGATGCAGGTCAAAGTCAGACAGGCGACGCGGGTCGCGACCGGCGGCGTAGTGCCCAAGAATTTCCAATTCGTCGGCCGGCGGCGGATAATCCACCAGCAGTTTGAACATGAAACGATCGACCTGTGCTTCTGGAAGCGGATAAGTGCCTTCGTGCTCGATCGGATTCTGCGTCGCAATCACCAGAAACGGACGTTTCAGAATGTGCGTCTTCCCATCCACACTGACCTGCGCTTCCTGCATGACTTCCAGCAATGCGGACTGCGTCTTGGGGGGCGAACGATTGATTTCGTCGGTCAACAGAATATTGGTGAAGACCGGTCCTTCGTTGAAACTGAATGCCTGCTGCTTCAGATCGTAAATGCTGTGCCCTGTCAGGTCGGACGGCATCAGGTCAGGCGTAAACTGCACTCTGCGAAATTGACACGATACCGTCTTCGACAGCACGTTGACCAGCAGCGTTTTTCCAAGCCCCGGTGGTCCTTCGATCAACACACTGCCCTCGGCAAACAGTGCGATGACAGTCCCTTCCACGAGTTCCAGTTGACCCACGACGACTTTACCGATCTGTTCGACCACGGATTCGAACAGGCGTTTGACTTCACTAAGTTCCATTGTTAACGATCTCGCAGGGAAGGACTGGAGTTGTTGGAAAATGAATGATTTCGCCCCGTTTGGGGCTCTGGATTGTTACCACCATCGCGCCGGTATAAACGCAGCATAAATCTCAGAACCAGTTCCCGGCAGCAGAAACTTCTCTGTTGATACACGTTGGGGAGGGCAAGTCGGACAAGAATGTCCAACCTACGTGAATCAAGGCCGATCGTCCACGTGGCGACTTTGAAAATCATGTGGCATCTTCCTCCCGACTTCCAGACAGGCGATGCTGGAATACGGCCAGCCAGCGCAGACATGCCGCCGTTTTGTCGGGCGAGAGTTGCACCGTTTCTGTCAGAGCGTGGGCTTCAGCCAGTCGGTCCCGGACTTCATCGACGTTCATTCCCGCCCGGTGTGCCAGAGCCTCCGGCTGATCCAGCCGCACAATGCTGCCATACCGACGGCGCAGCTGACTGCGGATGTATTCAAGATATCCACGAATCACCGCACCGCCGTCGTTGAGTCGATACTGCAGATTTCCCACCGCCCGGGCACTCTCGGTCAGTGACCGTCGCTGCAGCGTCGAGACGTCCTGCGCAGGACCGAAGCGATAAAATGCCAGCCAGATTCCCAGCACGGCAACCAGCACGAGTTGCAATGTACCGATTCGAAGCGAGGGACTAAACAGGACACCCGTTTGCGCATACGAATCGCTGGCGTTGAAGTACTCGCTCAATACGATTGCCGTGGTTTGATCGGAGTTTTCGCTGGTGTGGAGGTAGCCGCGTTCTACCAGACGCACAGCCAGTCGCCGGGAACTCTGATACAACATACTTCGGTTCGAAAAAATGTCCGGACTTGAACACGCGACGACTCGTCCGTTTCCCATTGGCCACGTGGCCACTTCAACACGATCAGACGTTGAAGTTACGAGAGTCTCGGTCGCCAGATACGACGGCACTTCCAGGTCCGCGCTGGAATTCCATTCTACGGAACCGTCTACAAGATCGCTGGACGCATCGACGGTTTCACTAGGTGTTGAAAACTCTTCCAATTCTTCTGGCGCCGTTTCAAGTCCAGGTGCCGGGGTCAGGCCCGGTGTTTTCTTCTTCAGCATTTCTTCCCGCGAGCTGATCAGATTTTCGTCATTTTCATCGGTGCCTGCCGGCGGTGTGGATGGGCCTGGGGCCTGCGCCGAATTCGGAGGTATGGCATCCATCTCCAGTTCCGACGCAGACTTTGTCGGTGCCTCTGCCCCCGTTTCTGCATCCATAGCTTCGGCGGGCATCTCGACCGATCCAGCAGGCGTGGCGGGTACAGTCAGAGGTGTTGTGGGTGTTGCCGTTGTGGAATCGGACAAAAGCCGTGCCGTCGTATGAATCCCCAGCAATCTCATCTCGCACTCCGGGTCATCCCAATTCGGCGCGAAGACAAGTGTGCCGCCCGCATAGACAAATTCGTACAGCTGACTCTGTTCCTGATCATTCGGATATCGATCCGGCGAAGTCAGCACAAGGCACGCACGATCTTCAGGCACCACCAGCAGCGGATCGCGATCGACGCGCGGAAAAAGCTGGCTGAGCGTCCGATAAAGGCCCAGTTTGCCATCCACAGTCGTGCTGTACGAATCCGACGCAGAACCGTCTTCGCCCGGCAACCACCAAAACTGCAGGATCACAAGCAAAGCCGCTGTCAGACCCCAGAAGGTGTCAGACTGCAGCAGTCGGCGCTTCTTCTTCATGGAAGGCTCCCTGAAAACTGGTCAGACACAATCCAAACATTTCCGCTGTCGGATTTCGTCGTCCGAAGTACACAAGTTCAAACTGAATTGCGGTGGTGAGATATCCTTCACGTTTGTCCGTGCGTCGCCAGACGGAACGCACATAATCGCGGTTCGTGAGTCCTTTGCGATACCGGATCAGCCCGGCGCGTTCAATCCAGCTCATGCTGCCCAGCAACAATTCGCGAATCGCCGCGCGGTAGTTACCTGTCGATGCAAACTGAATCGCGCGGGATTCGTACGTCGAAGCTGCAAGTTCACCCGGCGGCGTGGTGACGTCTGAGAGTATGTCTTCTGAATCAGACAGCAGACCATCTCGATTCCGTTTCTTTGCGTCAATCGATTTCACAATCATTGCGGCGATGACGATCAGCACCATCACAATGACAACGATGACAGCGATGACAAACACATTTGCCAATCCACCAAGACCGAGATTCCAGTCCCAGCTGCCCGAGGGTGAATTGACAGGCTGCGCGGGTGCTCTCGTACGTCCGGAACCGCTGAATCCGCTGAACAGCCAGCGGAAAAAATTTCCGATCGCGCCAAAGACGTCGCCGATCCTGTCGCCCATCCATCGCAGAGCGCTGCCCAGAAAGCCTTTATCAACGTCGGTCTCCGGCAACTTTTCGAGCACTGTGCGTCGCACAGACCGAAATTCATTGCTGTTCATGACCTGTTCGCCGACCCGATCAATCTGTGAACCATCCATTGGCGTGGACTGCATGGCAGCCGCACGCACTGAAGTGGTGCCCACTACCAACATCGCCAGTACGGTCATCGCGAAGGCACTCCGTCGCCGGATCGTCGGATCCTGACTACAATCCGCACCAAGGGTCGGCGCAGAAATAACTATCGTCTTCCGGACGTGGAGCACGTTTTTAACGTGCTCGGCACGATGGAATCGTGCCCCACTTATTTCTGTCTCAGTCCCGCGCGGATGGG
>JAYUVA010000691.1:0-3169 GCA_043754375.1 Candidatus Kuenenia sp.
ATCACGCTGCGACTTCCCATTCGAACGTTTGAAACCCGGATTGCGACAAGCTGGACTTAACTCTGTCAAAGTTTTTTGGCAGCCCATGGGTGAAGGATCCCTGGGATGGGCCTCAACAGGCGGTGAGGTTGCAATCAGCGACTCCATCAGCGGCCTCCAGGCTCAGCGCACTGCAATTCTGGAAATTGGGCACGCCGTGGATTTCTTCTACATGACCCCGGAAATGCGTAAAGAGATCGTCAGGCTTTGGCATCCTGATGCATCGGACAATCATGACTGGTTTGGATCCACGCGCTATTGGGACCAAAACGGTGAGGCGTTTAGCGCACTGTTCCTCTGGGCTTTCACGGACGAGGAGATGTGGTTCGACGCAGGCTATTCCCATAAGCCTTCAAGAGAGCTTGCGGCCCAAGTCAGGGCAATACTACTTCAAGAGACCGCAGCGAAGTCACGTCTTTAAGAACCATGTTGAAATGTCTCTGACCCAGAAGATTTCATGCAGATGTTTCAATCAGGGCAGTGGGTGAGAGATGGCCATTATTCCCTTCATGCCCTCGCCGAATCTTGCGATAGTTTCGCGGTGTTTTTCCAATTCGCTGTAAGGCAAGTAGCGGATACCACGATGGCCGATGTGCTGAAACGCAGGACGCCGCATCTGAGCACGCACTTCATGTTCGCGGTCATCTGGTGCGACCAGGAAAAGGCCATGCAGTCCAGCCTGGGATGTTCCAATCGCCAAATCGAGCATCCGTACAATTCCCGAATAAATCGAAGTTGTATGTTCAACCTCAATCGCAGCAATCACGTCACCGCCATTTGATTCGATCCACAAAACGTCGATCAAGCGAATGGCATCGATCCCAGGCTCGCTCGTGAGGGATGCCGGCAGTTGCGTCAGACAGTGTTTGCCCAGTTTCTCATCGCGGAACGATCGAGACTGATCGTTAGAAGCGATCCACACATCGTAGCCGAGTGAAATACCCAAATCGCGCAGCCAACCTTGAACATCGGTGTGTGTCCGATCCTGTTCGTCAGTTCTCGCCCGCATCTTCAATGACGCCGCAGCCCGGCAAGCCTGGGAAACTGACGTTCAAAAAATGCGAGCCGAAAGTGGTCCGAGGCCCTTGATTTTGTGTGCGTCGAGTGTCTGAATCGCAGCCACCACTTCAGCGCCACTGGCACAGCCCAGGCACGTGTCGAGGAATCGTTCGAATGCAATCTGATTATCGACACTTGGGAACAGCACATTCGTCACCCCCATTTTCAGCAGGTTGGATGCGTGCACTGGGGTAAGTGTTTGTTTGGTTCCCAGAGGAACGCATGGTCTGCGCCGCGGAAAATTTGTCGTTGCTTCGCGATGGAACGCACGACAGTTTCCAGCGACGATTCGCGATATGCGGTGATGTGACAGCTTCGTCACAGCAATGTTTGGCTACCAGTCTCTGTTCAAGGACGACATTCAATGAGACATCCGACCGAAGTTGAGGTTGGACGAAGCAGCCGATGATCTCTTTATGCCTACCTGTCTGTCCATTCGTTTTCGCTGATTTGTTCTTTCGCATCTGGGGATCTCAGCAAAACGAAACTCAGGGCGTTCTGACGGCCACCGTTGAATGAGTCACATGTCCCGTGTCAATTCTGCCATGCAGTTTCAACCATCGGGCGCGACGAACCCAGTAGAATCGGACTGGCAGAAACAGATCGACCACTTCATCGGAAATGAGCAGACCGCCGAGAACCGGCAAAGCCATTGGAGCGAGAATCTCACCGCCGACGCCTTTCGCAAACACCATCGGGAAAATTGCAATAATTGCGACGCCTTCCGTCAGCAATTTCGGACGAAGGCGATGCACAGCCCCTTCGATCACTGCCTGCCGTAGCTCTTCCAGCGATTGGATGTTCTCAAGCCCGCCGCGTTTGTCGATGGCTTCTCGCAGGTAGACCAGCATGATGATGCCGGTCTCAGTGGCCATACCAAAGCAAGCAATGAAGCCGACCCAGACGGCAACACTGAAATCCATTGGCGGAGTATCCCACCCGTTCGTGATCTTCGGAAACAGGTACATGAAGAATGCACCACCCGCCAGCGCTTCCGGAACCGCGAGCATCATCAGTGCGGCGTCTGCAAGGTCGTGGTAGGTCATGTAGAGAATCACAAAGATCAGGATAATCACGATGGGGAACACGACTCTCAGAGTGCGAGCGGCTCGAACCTGGTGTTCAAATTCACCGCTCCATTCAATATGAACGCCTTCCGGCAGCCTGACTTTGTCAGAGACCACGCGCTGAGCTTCACCAACAAAACCGCCGATGTCACGACCTCGGACGTTGAGCGTCACATAGTTCAGCAGCCGACCGTTCTCGCTCTTGATCATGGCTGGACCTTCGACGATGCGAATATCTGCCAGCACTCCGAGCGGGATGAGTGGCTGTCCTCTCACGGAATGCGCCGGGGATGCCAAATGCGAATCATCGGGAACACTCGGAGCGGTCAGCGATTCGGACGTCCGTGATGGCTCAGAAGCTGCGGAGGGCATTGATTTGTTCGGAGTTGATGAGCCGCTCATACCGCCGCCCATCGCCGAACCACTTGAGATCGACATCCCATTGGAACTGACAAGCAGTTTGCGGATACTCTCTTCGTCTTCCCGATTTACGCGGGCATAGCGAATTCGAACAGGGAATCGCTCGCGTTTCTCGACAGTGTATGTCACGGTGCGACCGGCGAGTGCGACTTCAATTTCGTTCTGTATATCTTCGACGCTGATGCCGTACCGTGCCGCCGCTTTGCGATCGATGTCAATCTGCAGGTATCCCTTACCCATGATCGGAGCGGCAATAACATCGCGGGAGCCACTGACTGGCTTCAGCACCCGTTCGATTTCTTTGCAGACGCGGTCAATCGTTTCGAGATCCGGGCCAAACACTTTCACGCCGATATCAGTCCGCACGCCGGTGGACAGCATTTCGATTCGGTTGATAATCGGCTGAGTGAAGATATTGCTCCAGCCGGGGACCTGCAACACGCGGCTCATTTCGTCGTCGACGAGATCTCCCTTCGGACCTGTCTGACGAGGCCAGAAGAATGCGTCTTCCTGAAAATGCGGAACCAGCTCCTTGCGAATCGCAACAAAGGCAGATTCCGCGGCCATGGACGACGCTGGTGGTG
>JAYUVA010000692.1:0-4380 GCA_043754375.1 Candidatus Kuenenia sp.
TGTTCGGCGAGTTTCACGAGGAGTGTCAGCGTTTCGTCCGTGACGCGATTTTTCGAGTAATCGAGAAAAATGCCGACAGCCTCGACCGTCAGGCGTTCGCCGCGTTTTGGATCATCGATGAATAGCTGGCGAAGATGTGCATCCTGAATCTTCTGATGGTGGGCCTTGAGGTCGTGCCACGCCGGACTTGCTGTCAGTGACAAGCCTGTGTCGTTCATTCGTTCTCTCCGTTCACGTTTTACACTGTGGCGAGAACTCCCGCCAAGGACTGCCAAGGGACATTGAATCACGTGTGATCAGCACTTGTCAGGATTCTGCAACAGTTGCACCCATGGAAGCAATCACCTCCATCAGTTCATTCCAGGATTTTACAAATGACGTGCGCGGAGTAGGGACAGGTGTTTAAACCGCGAATGGACGCGAATACACGCGAAACGCGGCATAGAGACCGAGCAGCAGCAGAGCCATGATGGATATCTGGCGACCGTTACGGAGACTGACCGGATCAAAGATGAACCGAATCGTGTGATCGCCGACGGGTGCAACACAGCCCATGAAATCGATTTCAGCGCGCAGAATGGAAATCGGTATCCCGTCAACCGTTGCCTTCCATCCTCCGGAAAACCGTTCGGCAAGAACCAGAACCTGGGGCCTGTCGGCAGACGTTTGAATCTCAATCCGGCCCGGTCGATCGCTGACAATCATGGCTGTTCCTGAAGCAGTGTCGTCCGACGGTGGAACGCCTGGATCACGATCAAGCACTGTGGCTCCATCGGCTTGAAGAAAGCGAATCGCCTGATGCGGATCTGAAATCGACTTTGTATTGAGCGTGAGCCTTGCGCGAGGCAACGGATTCGGTACTTCCAGCCAGCGAGGAATATTGGTTGGCTTCAAACCGGCAATGTGGCTGTGGTTGCCGCCGGAGTTAATCCAGCGGACACCCGAGATTCGTAGCGATTCCAGGCTGATATTCTGATCCAGCAAATAAGTTTCCGGCAGCAGACCTTCGTAGCCATCCGCCTGATGCCATCCCGCAAGCAGCAGATCATTGCCCTCATAGCCGATGTCGCCGTCCGCAATCTGAATTTCTGCGACGATGCGGCCATCATCCGGTGAACCGGGTGGTTCCTGAAGCGAATCGTAAACTTCCCTCCATGTCTTTGTGTTCTGCATTGCTTCATAAGTGAAACCATACGCTGCCAGATCGCCGGCAAGGAAGAGCATGAATCCCGCACTGATTCGGCCGCGTGCGAGATCCTTCACGAATTGTGCCGCGAGAAAGAATAAAACGGGCCCGATGATCAGGAGCGACCACGGTGCCGCGTCTTTCGGATCTCCCAGCAACCAGACTCCAAATGCGGCAGCCGCACTGAACCACGGCACGATGCGGATCAGGCGCGGCAGTCGAACTTCACTCGACGCCGGACCTTTCATCAATCGAGCGAATCCAATTGCCGCCAGCAAGGCCAGAACCAGGTGCAGCAGTACTACGATGCGTGACGGATATCGGAATTTTCCGATCAGCGGCAACCACGTCTGGACGACATAGAGGCCACCAGCGCGACCCAGGGACAACCAGAGTGCAACCAGTCCCAGACAAAGCATTGGAATCAGCAATTGTGCCCCCGGAACTGGCTGCTTCCTTCTTTGCAGGCTTCGTCGCGTCATCAGTGACAGCGCCAGCAACACTGGAATCGCACCGCAGTACACACCCAGTTCATGCGTGTTGGCTCCGAAGACGCGGCTCTTCGTGAGAAAAGGGCCGATCCATTGCAGCATATCGGCCAGTGACAACGGATGCTGAAAGAAGAACTCCGGCGGCAATGCAGCGCGATCCGATTCTGCCAGCGCGGCAATTGACGGCAACAACTGGACGGCACCCAGCGCGAGTCCAAAGCACTTCAACGATCCTATCAGCAGCAATGTTCTGAAACCCGTCCAATTCCATCCTGCGAGCCCGATGCAGAGCGACATTTCGGCGAGCAGTGAGAACCAGACATACTGCGGATACCCGAGCAGCAACTGTGACCCTGTCAGCAGTGCGATGCCCACTTCGGCCGGAATCCTCCAGCGATGCGGGCCCGCGTGTGGTCTGAGCAAGACATCCTGAACGAGCAGCAGCCACGGGATATGCGCAACGACGGCGATCGCGTTCGGGTGCAGGAAATGCAATGTGCAGAACCCGCTGAAGGTGAACACGATGGCCCCGAGCCATGCCGCGTCGTCTCGAATCAGGTGCCGTCGCAGAAACAACTGCATCCCAAACAGCATTAAGGGATAGCTCAACAGAATTTCAAGATTGAAGGCCGTTCCCAGCGGCAGACATCGATACAGCAGATAGTGCAACGGATGATATGTGCCGCCCTGTCCTGACCCCGTCAGAAAGAAACCGCTGAAGAGATGTGGCATCCAGTCGAAGGTGTCGCCTTCGGCGAGGCAATTGGCATAAAACTGACGAATCGGAAGATGATAATTCTGCAGATCGTCGCAGACGTAAATTCGCCCTGTGAGCACCGGCATGAACATCCACGCCAGCACGGCGAACGCAGCCCACTTCGCCATCGCCGCCTGCCGCGACTCCTGCTCCGCCGCAGACGGCGTACCGTTCATGCCTTTGGTCGCTGGATTAATAAACGGAAACTTTGGAAGCATGAGTCTGCTGCGGGCCGGGACGCTATCGAAAGGGTCGCAGCAGAACTCTGAACGCTCCATCGTTCGCTCGACGTCACCCGAATTTTATCGCCCGGCACGTAACACCGGAAGACGCAACCATGAATTACGGCGGACGTCACTCCAGATCGTACAATTCGTCCCGTTTTAATGGATCCTGCAGGTTCCCCGCAGAGATAAAGCCAACGCGTTTCTTTTCCATCAGTTTCACCTGTTCGTCAGACAGATAGTTGTCGCCGGGAACCTCAACGTATGTGGCATACGAAACACTCTCAACATGCCCATCAAGGAACGCAACGTTGGCAGAATCCAGGTGACGAAAGTGGACCGTCGGAAAATTCTGGCTCGGTGGATCCAGAAGCCAGTTCTCCTCAAAGCTGAATGTCGGTGGCGAAAACCCAACCAGCTTCACTGCTGCGCTGTCGGCAAAGACGATGGTCCGCCCGGATTCACGGACATCGCGGAACTTGCGGCATACCGGTCGAGGGCTGAACTGAGCGTCATAGGTTGGAGGCAACCATTCAATCCCGGCGGCGCGCGACAGATAGTGCCCGTTGTAGCCAAATCCGGTCGCTGGTTTTCCAAAACGCACCACATCCATCTGGGACGGTCCGAAGTTCGGACACTGAAATGATTCGTAGTTGGTTTCCATAAACGGACTCAGCGCACCCGTCGCAAAATCCAACTGCTTCGTCGGGTCAGGCTCGTTGTAATTCACGGTCCCGAACCAGAATCGCGCTGTACCGGGACTGCCGGAAAACGTCTGCAGATAGTTCAATCGTGTCTGATCTTCGATCACGTACGGCACGAACGATTCCTGATAGATGTCGGCGTAGTTGTGCATTGCCAGCACCAGCTGTTTCAGACTGTTTTTACACTGAATGCGACGAGCCGCTTCGCGGGCCTGCTGTACGGCCGGGAGCAGCAGCGCCACGAGAATTGCGATGATGGCAATCACCACCAGTAATTCGATCAGTGTAAAGCCGCGAAGACGGCGACGGGGGATTTCAGCCATGGAAAGGGGACTCCTCAAGGTGCAAGACTTGCGGTCGGAGTCACCGGCGGAATGCGCGGGGCTTTCAGCACGATCATTGAGTGCTACCGCGATTGAAGACAACGAGTCTGGAGACTCGTTCTACGGACGGGGCACAATGATCAGGAACCAGCCAGCGCTGTTCATGCCGACAACACCTTTCCGCGAAGGATACGTCTGCAGTCTGTCTGGGCAGGTCTTCTGGCTTTCGGATCGTCCCAAACCTGCTCCTTCCCGACAAAAACGCCTCCGGTCGTTAAAGACAGGAATGACGTTTCCCCAGTGGATCATTGCAGGTTCAGTCCCCGATTACAGCGGCGGGACCGCGACGGAATTCTGTTGTCAACGCAACAGTCACCGTCTTCCCTTTTCACTCGCACCCGTGTTTTCAACATCAACAACTGAAGGTGAGAACACTCGCGAGCACCCAAACAGTGTCAATCGCACGGACATGCGATCGACGAGACGGAGTCTAATCACCGACAATCTGAATGCAACACCGGTCCGGCACGTTGATTCACTTTCCCGCAATCGTAGAATCCGCTGTTTGTCAGCAAGGTTCATTTGCCAATATACTCACGGAACACTCATGGACGAAGCAATTCGCAAGGCGAAAGTACTGATCGAAGCTCTCAGCTGGATTCAGCGGTTTCGTGGCCGTTATGTTGTCGTGAAGA
>JAYUVA010000693.1:0-2893 GCA_043754375.1 Candidatus Kuenenia sp.
GCCTGCGGAACGTTTGTTGGCAAGGACTCGGACATGAATGTCCAAGATACAGGAATCACCCCCCCTTCACACGGATCATTCCAGATGAACAATCGGCACCTGCAATTTCCATGGTACATCGGCTGCATCGGATTGATGGTCGGCCTGCTGATCAGCAACAATCGGGCGACGCTGTCGGAGGATGTTGCGCCGGCGCGCACGTATTCCAACGAACTCAGGCGTTTGAAATCTCCCGCGCCGTTGCTGGCCGACTATCCTGATTATGTGGCTCCGGTGACCGACCTGACTCGGTACGAGGCACCGACCCTTGTCGATGATCCGCAGGCCAGTCTGTCGGTTCGAGCCTGGCGGTGGTCGTATAATGCCCGTGGGATCATTGAGATGCCGAACCGTCTCGACGCAAAAGCGACGGCTGTCATCATGGTGCATCCCTGGGGAATCGACGACGGCCAGGGATGGCGAACTCCCGAACCAGCCGGTTGCGCGGACTTCTGCACACCTGCGAAGAATCATCTGGGAGGCAGGCACACAAAGGAAGTGATCGCTCCATTCCTCAACCAGCTGCGCAGCGACGTGAACTGTGTCATGTACAGCCTGCCGGGAAAGGAGGACGCTGTCCGGAAGAAATTGTATCGCTCCGTGCGCGGAAGACCAACGCAGGATGAGATCGAGACCGGACGGCACGAGCTGCATGATGTGCTGAATGCATTTCAGTACGAAGGCCAACCTGTTCCTGAGCAACTGACGCTCTCGGCCAGCCAGCCAGTGATCGACTACTTCAAGCAGTTTCCGGGACTGGACGCCGGTCCAAAATTCAACAATGCGGGATTCTGGGATCTGCCGATTCCGGTGACTAGTGATCTGAAAGTCCATCCGGACGACATTGTCATCTACGACGCTGAGGGCTATGCCATCCTGCGAGACTTCCTGAAGGCGCAGGGAGTGCGGCATGTGCTGCTGACAGGTTATGCGACAGACATGTGTTTTTGCAGAACGACGGCCGGTTTCGAGAATCTGTCGCAGGACTTCAATGTGTTTCTGGTGGGCGACGCGACACTCGCAACATTTCCGGCGAACGAGAAACCGAACCATGCGACCAACGCCGCCATCTCGTTTGCGTCGCTGAATCAATTGATCACGCAGATTTCATGGGTTCATCTCGACAAGCCCCTCAAGTAAACCGCGCAGGTGCATCGGGCATCGGAGTTATCAGCGATGAAGAATTCACACTTGTCAGCGTCAGCAACTCCGGTCATTGACCGCCGTAAATGGCTCCAACAGACGACGGGACTTGCCGCGATGCTCGGCCTGTCTTGCGGCACGGCAATGGGAACGAGACCAGATAAAAGTCAGGACGGTGCGGTGAAACGCGCGATGATCGCCATCACGCTGGATCTGGAAATGAGCGCTCAATACCCGACGAAGGATCAGGTCCACTGGAACTATGAAAAAGGAAACCTCAACGAGGAGACGAAAC
The DNA here is from genome assembly GCA_043754375.1 of Candidatus Kuenenia sp. Lineage (GTDB taxonomy): Bacteria > Planctomycetota > Planctomycetia > Planctomycetales > Planctomycetaceae > SXXK01. Next base: position 1,478 of record JAYUVA010000693.1, read on the forward strand.
GCTACGCGGTCGAAGCAGCGCGGCGCGTGAAGCAGGCGGGAGGCACGCTGCACTTCTTTGTGGTGGGACGAGTGTTCGAGCAGGAAGACATCGACTGGTTGCGCGAGATCGTCGCGGCCGGCCATCCGGTGGGCAATCACACGTACGACCACGTCAACATCAAAGCGCAGAAGCCGGAGGATCTGCAGTTCCGCTTCCGTCGCGCGCCGTGGCTCATCGAAGGCAGAACCACGCACGACGTGATCGTGGAGAACATTCGTCTTACTACAGAAGCGATGAAGAACCGCCTTGATGTATCACCTGCTGGATTTCGCACGCCTGGCGGATTCAACAACGGTCTGCACGATGTCCCCGAGATTCAGCAACTGCTGATCGATCAGGGATACCGCTGGGTGAGCAGCCTTTATCCGTCGCATCGCGCGGCCATTACCGATGGCGAGACATGGAATGAAGTGCGCGCCGACATCGTCGCTCAGCAGCAGGTGTCTCAGCCGTTCGTTTATCCTTCAGGACTCATCGAGATTCCCATGAGCCCGATCAGCGACGTGACCGCCTTTCGCGCCCATCAATGGAAGCTGGAGCAATTTCTGGAAGCGATTCAGGCTGCCGTCTGCTGGACGATCGAGCATCGGGCCACCTTTGATTTTCTGGCGCATCCGTCGTGCCTGTACGTAACTGATCCCGAGTTTCGCACAATCGATCTGATCTGCGACCTGGTGAACAAATCCCCGGATCAAGCCGAGTTTGCGGACCTTGATCGGATTGCCGACAGCGTCACCCGATAATCTCACGGCGATGATTGACGTAGTCCCAGACGACATAGCGATCGAGGTCTTTGCCGGCAGTGAAGAAAACCCGCCCGCCTGTATTCTCCGCCAGACGATGGGCGAACTGCACGTCTTCGTGAGTCTGTGACCAGCTGGGCAGCAGAAAAATATTAATCGTAATTCCATCTCGTTTGCACAGCATGCCTTCGCGTTTAGTCGCTTCTTCCGTCTGGGGATCGGGCGGATAGAGCAGATACAACATGCTGGCTTCAAAGTGGGCCGTCGGCAGACCATCGGTAATCAGGATCACCTGACGATTTGGTGTGTCCTGCACTGAGAGAAACTGCCGCGCCAACTGAAGTCCGTGCTGGATGTTCGTGAAATGCGGCGGAATGTGCATTTCACTCACGTCTTCGCGACTCATATCGGCCCGCAGTCTGACTACGGGATTCGTGATTGTCGGAATCTTCGGCATCAGTGTGATGAGATCTCCTGCCGGGACGACTTTGGCGAATGTGTGCAGCTCCACAAAACGCAGAAAGTCACCTGGGTACTCGGACGTAATCAGCCCGTTCAGTGCAAGGGCCATCCGTTTCACGTTGATGTACTGGCCGTCGTAGCGCATGGAACCGCTCATGTCCATCAGCAC
>JAYUVA010000694.1:0-3406 GCA_043754375.1 Candidatus Kuenenia sp.
AGTACATCCAAACGGAACTGAGAACTGCGAGTGGCCGGTTGACTCGTGTTTCTCTTAACTCAACTTTAACCGGACCAGGAGAATGATCATGTTCAAGAAATTTATGTTTGCTGTTGTGCCAGTTCTGATGCTGGTGGGAACCACTGTTGCTGATGACGCTGCTCTGACGATCGATGCCGCAACAATTGCGGATGCGGATGTCAACATCGTGGATGCCGCACTGGACATTGATGTGGAACAGTTGGCAGCCAATGCCGGTACCGCAGACAAGACTGACGCTGTTGAAGCGTGCTTCCGCAGTTGCGGCTACAGCAGCCACGGCTGGGGTGGTGGTTACAACTCATGCTACGGTTCATGCTACGGTTCGTGCTACAGCAACTACGGTTGCTATCAGCCCTACTACAGCTACACCAGCTACTGCTGTGCCCGGCCAGTGTACTACACCAGCTACTGCTGCCAGCCAACCTACAGCTACAACTGCCAGCCCGTCTACAGTTCTTACTGGGGCTGCTACTAATTGATCGGGATCGCAGAGAGACCGCAGACTCTGCAGTGAAACGGAGTTACGGGAAATCGCCACGAGCCAAATCAATCCGACTTCTCCCGGCATCACGAAATCCTGATGCCACCTCAACAGCCCGACGCGATGTGTTTCACATGCGTCGGGCTTCTTTTATGTCCCGACCCTGTTCAATGGTACCTTATTCTTTCACCCAAAACTTTCAAAAGGAGATCTAACATGTTTCGATTCAGATCACTGCGAGCCACTCGCATCCGAACGCTCGTCGCCCGTTTCACACTAACCGCATCCGTCGCATTCGCCGTTGGCATCGGCGTGGCGAATGGTCAAACGTTGCAGCCGCAGCAGCCGGGACAACAACCTCAACCGGCACCGCAACAACTTCAACAAGATCAGCCGTTGGCTCAGCCCACGCAGGGTGTCGTCACCGGCTCTGCGGTGACAATTCAATCGTCAGTCGCTGCGGCACCGATGATTGTCACTTCCACAGGATTCGCTGATCCACGCACAAGTCAGATTCTGGGAGTCCCCGAATCGCACTGTGGGCACGTCATCGACCTGCTGATCAGAAACCGTATGCGACAACAGTCCGGAGCCGTCGGAGCCGAGCTGGCTCCCGGTCTGTTACTGTCAAGGCCACCCTCATCGAATCAGATTGGTGATCTTGAACTTGTCGATGTGCATCTTTTTACGGACGGTGGCCCCGGCTGCGGCCCCGTGATTCAGGTCACGGTGCGCAACAACAGTGCCGTCCCCGTCGGAAACTTTCAGATCAGCATCGTCGGGATACTGGGACAGATCCATGCACACTGTCCGACAGCACGCGGGACTGTAACGCAGATTCCAGCCGGAGCTGTTGTCCCGTTTCAATTGCAATTGCCGGCATCCGCGATGGCGTTGGGTTTCCAGGGGCAGCCGACCGCACCGTTCGACACAGTCGTCGTGGCAATCGACAGCTTCGATGAACTGATGGAAGCGAATGAACTGAACAATGTCCGTATCATCCGACGCGTCGAACTGTTGCCACTTGCACCACTCCCTGTGGTGGAAGTTGCCATTCCGGCGGTGGTCCCGGTAGTTCCGGAAACGACAGTACCGGCTGACACGGCAATTCTATCTCCGACGCAGCCGGCATCACCGCTGGACGGCATCAATTTTGAAGACCTGCAACTGGAATCGACAGTTCCCACAGCGGCTGGGATGACTGAGTTTTTTCGCAACTCAGGAATGTAGGTCTCACTCTCACCAAAACGCCCTTCAGCGGTCACCTGCTGCAGGGCGTTGTTTTTAATGCGAGTCGGCGGAGCGACATCGCCCGGGGAGCGCGGCTGACCATCACTTCGCCATTGCGACGTCCGGGGTGCCGTTTTCATCTGCATCCAGCGCTTTCAGATCCAGAAACACTGACGGTCGTTGATACGCTTCGGGGTCACCTTTGGCATAAGTCACCCACATCCGCAATGCGGTCGCATCGTACACCACGTTCACCACATTGCCCCCCTTGATCGGGATCGTGTTCGCCAAAGCCACAAGTTTTTCGCCGTTCAGTTTCCCGGCTTCTCTTTTGAGTGTCGGAAAGGCTTCGCGACCTTCATCGTTGTAGACACAGCAGGACATGATGTTTGGAGCGAATTCGTCGGTCGGGTCGTTGTTTTTCCAGTTTGCCACTCGTTTGCCTGCGGATTCCGGCGAATGCGCGAGAATTTTTACAGCCCGCTTTTTCGTCTGCCCGTCGCCGAACACAAAGTGATAACGTTTTGTCATTGGCTGCGCTTCGAAAATATTGATGGTCTTCGTAAGCGAATCTGCGTCGTACAACATTGTGCGAAAGAAGACCGTGAAGTGCGGAGCGTGTACAAAATAGGGAGCTTCCTTTCCCGACGCATCACCCATTTCTGCCAGTGCAATTCCTTTCACATTCATCCCCGTATGAGCGCCGATGAAACCCGCAAACGTCGGCAGTACATGCGGAATTCCATGATCCGGTACATAGACCACGATCACTGGAAACTCATGTGTGCCGATTTCCATGCTCCAGTCCAGGTTACGAGTCTGGTACAAATGTCCGTCTTACGTAGCGTCACCCCACGCGGCGATGCTGCTGCAGGAATATGGCATCAATAAAGGCACTGCATGGACAGCCTGCAACGTTGCCAGCGGCACACCGGAACCATCTGCCATTCCCAGCATTTCCTGCTCGACGCGATCATCCGCATAGGCTGCGGTCCTCGCCCAGACGTCCTGCAGATCTTCGATAATGACTCCCAGTTCGCTCGAAATCCCCTTCAACGCCGCCGGAATGAACGTCCGGATTTCGTCCTGCAATGCAACTCCAAGCTGATGCCCCATTTCGTACGGAGTGCCGCGAACGACCACGAGCGGAACTTTGACGTCATCTTCAGTCAGCATCGTGCGTGATGCCTTGCCGAGCGATGTTGGCCGGGTAAAAATCTTTCCGACGGATTCCGTCTTCGTCTTCGATTCACCACCCGCAATGGCGGTGGTCTTCTCGTCCGCAACGCCAGTCTGCCCGACGCTCATCAGAGCACCTGTCAGAATCAATGACCGGTACGCATGGATCAGCATCTCAGTCATCCCATGATCTACAGATTCAAAGCTCGTTTCGTCTCACAAGGACATAGTGTTTGATACTGCGGTGAATCTATCAACTCGGTCGCCGAATGCCCGAATGTTATACTCCGCCCTGCCAGGACTGAGGGACATGTTGTTGAGTGAGCTGCACGGTGCTAGCCGCGGGTTGTAAATTCGGTCAGCACCGGCGGCTAGTGGTCTGTTGATTGAGTATGCACAGCCAGCAAATTTGTTTAACCCTGAGCCGCAGGCGACGGTTTCCGGTGACGCCGTCGCCTGCGGCTCAGGGTTAAA
>JAYUVA010000695.1:0-9735 GCA_043754375.1 Candidatus Kuenenia sp.
GACCGCAAGATTTGCGACTGTGATGATGGCCACCGGTCGGCTGCAGCGGGAAGGTGATGTCATTCATGTGGTTTGCGAGCGACTGGATGATGTGAGCGAAATGCTGGAACAGATTGATCCGCAGGCGCGAAACTTTCGGTGATGGATCAGGAAGGACAGTTCTGGATGCAGGTGGCCTGGGAGTCTGTAACGATACACCAGGACCGTGAGCCGCAAGGCGCTAGCCGCGGGTAATTGATCTGCAAAAACCGGCGGCTAGCGCCTTGCCGCTCACATTCCAGATCAAACAACGAAAACTCGCCCAACATCACTGTCCTGGTGATGTCGGAGCGAGTCCTTTTGGCAGTTGGGAAATCCCGACTAGATTCGCGCCAGACCATCAGCACGGTCAGCGGGAGCACCAAACATCGAGCGATCCGATGGACGTGGAGCCTGCGTGTCGCGTCCGGTGGAAGAGCCATCACCAGATCCGGAATTATTCAGCTCACCCGACTGATTGCTGAAGTAGGGACGTCGCAGATCAAGATCGCTCTGGTTGTATCGTGATGGGTAGAGTTCACTCACAGGATTTCGCAGGGCGGGACGCTGCGTCCAGTTGTCATTTTCATTCTGGTATTCCGGCTGACGAAACGGATCGGCAGAATTCGACCGCGTCGTGCGAGGCGACCAGTCTCCCTGAACTCCGTAATTCCGGCCGGAATTGTCACGAACATTCGGATTGAGTCGGCACTGGCCATTCGGGCAGTTTCCTCCTGCACTCTGGCCGCTGCCACAGCTGCCGTTGGCACATCCTGCACATTGTCCGTTTGCACATGTCGGGCATTGTCCGCTGGCACACAGACCGTTCGCACATGCACCATTCGGACAGTTGCAGTCGCGACAGGTTCCGTTGGCACAGTTGCCTGTGCTGCAGTTGACAGTCGCGTTTCTACGGATCGGGCAGTTACCGGTGGTACACTGGCCATTCGCAAATTCACCGGAATACTGATTGTTGTAGCTGTTGCTGCGGTACGCACCACTTCCGGAATACTGATTCATCGCTGCTGGTCGATTTCCGCTCCACTGTTGCGGAATCGGCAGACCGAGAAACGTGCGTGACGGGTTGGCATTCGTTTCGGAACCACGGTCTGGTGATCGAAAGCCCTGAGCCTGTACAAAGACCGGCGCGAGAAGCAGGATGGCAACAGACATGGCTGAAACAAGATTCAAAGTCTTCATCGTAAATCATTCCCTTGGTATCAGTTCTCAAATTGACGGTGACATGCCGATTTGCGACGATGTCAATGTTCGCTGTCGTCTCGATTCCACACCGAGTTACTCGAACTCCGGAAACCCACAAATGCGAACCCTGTGCCAAAACCGCTTCGAACCGTTTTCTTCAGGATATGAGTGATATTCAGTGCCACCGTGACGAATCTGCACATGCGAATGATGTCAAAGTGATACCAGTCGTCATCGAACTGAAGTCGCCCGTGTAGCGGCGTCGCCACGCAGGACCGCACTTGATATAAAGGTTTGATGGCATTCCGATGGAAAGCCTGTGAATCTCGGCCCTTACGAAAGCTTGAGTTATGTCCATTTGTGTTCCGTCATGTCGCTGTCTCCTGAATCGACTTTTTTACATCGCTGCAGGATCGATATTCATCGCGGGATTCAGCCCATTCGCTGCAGCCGACGACAAAGAATCTGCTGCGACCGGTGTGCGTCCGTCGGCGATCGATGTTGATCTTTCGCAGGACTGGCCGTGGTGGCGCGGGGGCACTCATGACGGAATCGCGAATCCGGATCAGCATCCGCCAGTGCGATGGAGCGATTCTGAAAATGTTGTCTGGAAGGCCAATCTGCCAGGCCGCAGTCATGGATCTCCGATCGTTGTGGGTGATCAGGTTGTGGTCACGGCAGCGGACACGGATCGAAACGTGCAGACCGTCCTGTGCTTTGATCGCGGGACCGGCAAGCAGGTCTGGGAAACCATCGTCCATGAGAAAGGGCTGGACGTCAAAAACAATGAAAAGTCATCAATGGCCTCGGCTGCGGCAGCATGTGATGGCGATCGGTTCTTCGTCAATTTTCTGAACGGCGATTCCGTCTATATGACGGCCCTTGATCGACAGGGCGAGAAACTTTGGCAGACAAAACTGTCCGCTTATATCAATCATCAGGGATTCGGATCGTCACCCTTGTTGTATCAGGATCTGGTGATCGGCGTTTCGGACAACAAAGGCGGCGGAGCGATCGTGGCGATGAACCGCGCAACGGGAGACATCGTCTGGCAGAAGGCGCGGCCTGCGAAACCGAACTACTCATCGCCGGTGATCTTCAACGTCGAAGGGAAAGATCAGCTCTTCCTGATTGGGTGCGATCTGGTCACCAGTCTGAATCCGACAACTGGCGAGACATTCTGGGAGGTTGAAGGTTCGACGACCGAATGCGTGACCACGACCGTGACGGACGGCCACCGAATTTTCACCAGTGGCGGGTATCCGAAGAACCATGTATCGGCCGTCGCGGCAGACGGTTCAGGCAAAATTGTCTGGGAAAATCCGACTCGAAGCTACGTCCCATCGCTGCTGACTCGCGATGGCTTTCTGTTTGCTGTGATGGATGCCGGGATCGTAATGTGTTGGAAAAGCGATACGGGTGAAGAAGTCTGGAAGGGGCGTCTGAGCGGGACATTCAGCAGTTCGCCCGTGCTGATTGGAGACCTGATTTACGCGGGCAACGAAGAGGGGCAGACCTTTGTGTGCAAGGCATCCACGGAAAAACTGGAAATTGTCGCCACCAATCAATTGGGCAACAGCGTGTTCGCGACACCCGCCATCTGTGGTGGCAGAATCTACCACCGCATCGCCCATGACGTTGACGGACGACGGCAGGAAGTTCTGTATTGCATCGGTGGACATTGAGAGTCGGCATTCTGATCGCAATCCTGTTTGCTGGTTGTTCGGAATCGACTGTGCCAGTGCTCAACCGTGACGTCACACTCGCCCATTTTCCAATCCGCAAACATGGCGCCGTTTCGGATTGATCCTGCATCTTGTGTTGCCGGAAATCGGCAAGCCCCAAATGGAGTGGCGACGGCCGTATCACCACGAGAGCACTGTCCGTAACCATATACGCAATAATGATTTACGGAAAACCGTTGCACGATCACTTGGCACGTGAATTGTCCGTGACCTGGCGAACTCAGCTGTGCATTGATGGCGGGAAAAATCATTTTTGAAAATTGTCAAAATCGTTTTTTTCAAGCGCCTGCCTACTGCGATGGCATCTGTCCGATGATGGATTGTCACTGCATGGCGCGGCTTCGCTTGACGGGGAATTCCAGATGGCTAAATTGCTCGTCAGTGGTGATTTGTGGGGAGAAATGGGAGACCGTGTGGGATTCTGCAGATTCCTGCGAAACATCGGTTGTTGAGTTTTCTGAATGGCACTGACGGGAACATACGAACGCACGATGGATGACAAGCTGCGGCTCGCCATTCCTCGACAGCTGCGGGACGGTTTTCGGGAGGTGGATTCAGAAGAATTATTTCTGGCACCGGGGAACGAGGGATGTCTGTCGATCTACTCGAAAGCGGGTTTCGAAGCCTTTGCGACGAAGATGGCAAGTGTCTCAACGGGGCGAGTTCAGGTTCGTAATTTTCTCAGACTGTACTACTCGCAGGCGGAATGCGTGCAAGTGGACAAGCAGTCGCGGGTCCGGATTCCGGAGCGACTGGTGAAAATGGCTGAGTTAAAACATAACGTGGTCTTGATAGGTGTTCATGACCATGTGGAAATTTGGGACAAGGAACGGTGGGATTCGTTTCTGTCTCAGAACGGGTCGCAGTTTGATGCATTAACGTCGGAAGCTCTGGACCTGTCTCTGCCTCAGGGATAGTTCCGGTGACCGTCAGCATGTTGAAAACTGTGATCAGCGGTTCATGGAAGAGTCGCTTTAGAAAACCTCGCGAATTTCGTGAGCACAAGTGCCCGGCGGCAACAGGTCGCTGAACACTTTAGAGTCGGAAACTGCCGCAAGTCTTACCGGGCTCAAGCGGATTTCGACGATAACAGGGATTGTGATTCGTCCCAGGGACGGCCTGCATAAGGCCGCAGCCGTCTGTTTCCCGCGACCGAAATGGAAGTCGGTAGGAAACAGGCGGCTGAGTTCCTTGGGGATTTCCCCCCTACGACTTCGACCATCGCATCGAAGTGCAGATTTTGACGCCGCCACGTTGGCCTCCCTTCCACCCCGTCTGGTCGGAAGAAGTTGCGAAGTCCTGCCCGGCAGGCAGGACCTACTGATCAATCAGTCTCTTCGGCAGATTTTGCTGGTTTTTGACGGGTGAGATTGCGGCAGTCGGATGATGTCGGCATGAATCTGATCTTTCTCTAAAGTTCAGTCCTGCGTACGATACTATCCTCTCGACGAGTCACTTCTGCGCCAACGATTTTTCCTTCGGCGTGGTTTATTCCTTTCCTCTCTCCTCTCCATAAACTCATGCCCTCTGCTGATCATCGTCCGGTTCATGTTCCGGTGATGCCTCGTGAAGTGCTGCACTGGTTGCAGTTGACATCGGGCCTCACCGTGCTGGACGGAACGGTCGGAGCGGGCGGTCATAGTCAGCTCATACTCAAGGCTCTTGGCGAAACCGGGCAACTCATTGGGCTTGACCGCGACCCGATGATGTTGGCCATCGCGGGCCGGATGCTACTACAGAAGGAACATAAGAATTTTCACCTTCTGCGTTCAAGTTATGCAGACGCTTCGAGCGTTTTACAACAGCTTGGCATAGTCGGTGTTGATCGAGTGATTCTGGATCTAGGTTTGTCGTCGGATCAACTCGCCGATCGTCAAAGAGGATTTGGATTTGACGCAGGTGGTCCGCTGGATATGCGATATCATCCGGATGAAGGGCGACCGGCAGCAGAACTACTCCGAACACTTGATGAAAAGCAACTGGAAGTCATCTTTCGCACGCACGGTGAAGAGCCTGCGGCAGGCAAGGTTGCTTTAGAAATTATCCGACGGCGACGACTGGGGCATCCGGTGACGACGGCGGAAGAACTGGAATCCTGTGTGCGCGATGCAGTTGGAGCTGCTCGTGCTGCAGGAGGTCGTAACCCCGCAACTCGCGTGTTTCAGGCACTGCGAATTGCCACGAATGATGAACTGCAGCATGTGGAACGCATGTTGACCGACGTCCTGCCGAAGATCTTGAATCCCGGCGGAATTGCGGTCATCCTGAGTTTCCATTCGCTGGAAGACCGAATCGTTAAAAATGCGTTCAAAGGACACCAGGGATGGCAAGTTCTGACAAAATCGCCGCTCGAAGCGTCGCCGGCGGAAATTCGACTCAACCCACGCAGCCGATCAGCAAAGCTGAGAGCAGCACGGTGGCAGGAAAGCTGCTGAGTACGCTCAAGTCCAGCGAAGCAAAGCCTGCCGCCAGCCACGAGGCGAGGCTGGGGATCATGGTGATCACTATTTTGGTGTTCGCATTTGGTTTCCTTGTCTATCACAAGATGGACCTGCATCAGCAAAACCTGACGAGGGCTGCAATTGAGCCGAATGGAACCACGCCGCCTGATGTGACACAGGCCAGTCCTGTCGCTGGAATCAGCAGCAGGGAATCAATCATGACAGCAGCGAACGATCCGCTTGTCAATATGGCGAACCTGACTGATGGTTCACCATTTGCTGTTTCGGATGTGGTGTCGCCGGATCCCGATCCGGAACATCGATCGGTGACAGAATCTTTTGACACGCTGAACGAACCTGCTGTCACGCAGCCTCAGGGGGCAGAAGAGGGTAATGCACCCGTCGTCTCCCATTTTGCAGACAAAGAGGTTGCAGGACGGGAACCAACCGAAGATTCGACAACTTTTGTCGTGGACCAGCCACCTTCGCTGCCGGATTTCGCTGTGTCAGATCCAGGTGAAACTGAATCATCGGCATTCACTGTCATTGCCGAGACGCCAACCGTGACTGAATCGCCAACAGCGACTGACTCCTCAGCCTCGATTCCGGAGTCCACACGGGCGTTCGCGGATATCGAAGAAAAGCCTGCTATGGCACAGTCAAAGACTTCATTGGCAAAGACTTCAGGGGCACAGCAGGAACCACACGAGATCAGTTTTGATATTTCTGCTGACGCAACGTCGTCCTCAGAGCCCGAGCGGGAACCGGAACCGGAGCCGGTATTGCTGGCGATGGCTGAACCGCAACAGTCGGACGGTTTCGCAAATGGTTTTTTGCAGGACGACAGGACTCCGACTGCGAAAGGTCAGTTGGAAAAACCAGTTGAGTCTCCGTCTTTCTTTCCAGCACCCTCGGAACAAACGGTCGGCTCCGCAACGCCGAAACAACATTCGGATTCGCGTGGCTTCAATGCCGTGAAGAATCCCGGCGGGCGAAAACCAGGCAACTCGATTCGCACGGCTGCGGGGTCGGGTGCGGATGGAAAATTCAGTCTGGCCGCGTTCAACTATCAGAATGGCGTTTCGCAGTCCGCTCCTGATGATGGCTCGACGTTTGATTCTGTCGTCGTTCAAAACGGCGACAACTACACAAAAATATCAAAACGAGTTTACGGCACAGTGAAATACTTCTCGGCGCTGGCCGTCTTCAATCAGCATCGCATCTCGGAACCGAAAAACATGCGGCCGGGAATGGTGGTGCTGGTGCCAGCCAGAGAAGTTCTTGAGGAACGTTTTCCGGAATTCTTTGAAGATTCACAATCTAAGACTCCTGAGCCTGCTGAATTCCTGCTGCTGGAAGACGGCACCCCGGCTTACCGCGTTGGCGAACGGGAAACGATCTCCGGGATTTCCGAGCGATTTCTGGGCCGGTCTTCTCGCTGGATTGAGATTTATCGGCTCAATCAGTCTGTCGTGAAAGATCCGAACAAACTGAAAGCCGGATTGATTCTGGCACTTCCTGCTGATGCCGCCGAGGTCAATGTGGTGCCGTAAGCAGGTGCCGTTCGATAGATCACAAGTGAGCGAAAGCCCCGCGGAGTTTTTGAATTCGCGGGGCTTTCTGCTGCGCGACTATTGATCTCCGTAGCTTGACTCTCCGAGTCGAGTGATGTTCCGTTTTCCGGAGAGCCTGTCCGAATTCGGGGTTTCATGCATCAATGGGAGGGCGAAGCTCCTGCTCAGCCGCGAGAGACATTGAATTTCGCCACTTCAGCGGCTCGGCAGGAGCCTTGCCCTCCCTGTAGTCGCACAGATTCCCGGATCATGGTTGGCGTAAAACGTTCAGGAACGATCGTGTACTTTCGATTCGCTGCAGGACTGATGCTCGTCGTCCTTGTTTCAATGGCCGGAGTGTGGCTGGAGAAGCAGACACTTAAAATGCGCAGAACGGTGAGCGTGCAATACTATCAAACGGACGTACTACTGGACCTTCTCGTGCGCCAGCGGCTTGAAACTCAGCAACTCACGGCACCCGCTCAAATGGCAATCACGCAGGAAACAGAGAAACGCTCTTCGAAACAACCGCCGAAGACGGAACGCCGCCGCAGCCGTGTTGCGGATCGAAGCGAAGAATCATCCGAATCGACTGGCCGTCGGTTGCCGTTGCTGCGATTTCAGCATCCTTTCAATCCTGAAGGGATCGACTGATGAATGAGGTTCTCGACAACGAAGTTTCGGTCCCATGCGATGCCGTCGATGGCGTTTTCGCTCCTCTGGTGCAGAATTGGTCTGCCCGAAAATCGGAGGAAGAGGTTTGCGATACTGCGGATGATGTCGCTGACGGATTGCCAGACGCGCCTTTGACCGACGCACTTTTGAGAAGCGAGTTACCATCAGCCGGTGGACGGTCGTGGCGATTCGGATTAATCTCTGTTCTCATATTCATGGGCTGGGCGGTTCTGATCACGCGGCTCATTCAACTGCAGGGTGCCCAGCGACAGTTGATGAATGATCGCGTCACGCGGCAGAGTATTTTTGGAGAGGTCATTCCTGCACGACCCGGTGAAATCCTTGATCGCAACGGCCAGGTGCTGGCGATGACAATTCCCTGCGACAGTCTGTTTGCCGTTCCCGAAGAGATTTCGGATCCGTGGGACTTTGCGTGGCGCGTCGGTCCCGTCCTGGATCTCAACGCCGACGAACTTTATCATCGAATCGCCGACAACGCGGACAAGCGATTCGTCTGGATTCAACGTCGCATCAGCGATGAACGAGTCTCGTCAATTCGTGATTTGAATCTCCCGAAGTCAACATGGGGATTGCGCCGCGAATATCAACGACAGTATCCTCAGGGCAGTTTTGCATCGCATGTGCTGGGAATCCGCAACATCGACAACATTGGACAGGGCGGACTTGAACAGAGTCTGCATGAAGTGATTCGCGGTGTGGATGGCAACCGCGTGATGACTCGCGATGCCCGCGGGATCGTGATGGAAGTGACTGCCGAACGATCTCATTCGCCGAAACACGGGCAGACCGTCGTTTCGACGATCGATCTACTCACGCAGATCGAGACCGAACGGCAACTCGATGCCCTGATGGAAGAATGGAAGCCGATGGGAGCCTGTGCAATCGTGATGGCACCGAGTACCGGTGAGATTCTCGCCATGGCCTCCCGGCCCGGTTTCGATCCCGACACCTTAGTGGACGTGCCTGAAGCTGCGTGGAAGAATCTGGCTGTGTCTGCCGTCTTCGAACCCGGTTCAACGTTTAAGCCATTCATCGTCGGCTGGGCGATTCAAAACAGTGCTTTGGCATTCGACGAAATGATCGACTGCAGTTTTGGAGTGTATCGTATGGGTCCACGCGTGCTGCACGACCATCATGCTTACGGTGCATTGAGTGTCGAAGACGTGCTGGTGAAATCGAGCAACATCGGCATGGCGAAAATTGGCGAACGTATCGGGATTGAGTCTCTGTACGAAGCAACTCGCGCGTTTGGTTTCGGTCGCCGGACAGGAATCGAACTGCCGGGCGAGCTTTCCGGACTGCTGCGACCGGTAGCGTTGTGGAATGTGTATTCGCTGGGCTCCATCCCGATGGGGCAGGAACTTGCCGTCACTCCATTGCAGTTGATCACCGCTCACGCTGCGCTCGCAAACGGTGGACGACTTGTCAGACCTCATTTGCTGAAACGAGCGGACAATCAGGCACAGGATTCCGTATCCGGCTCACAGATCGTCGAACCGGGAGCAGATGTGCAGTCGGTGCTTCTGGATTCTGACATTGCGGAATGGCTGGTTCAACAGCCTATGAAGCAGGTTGTCGAACGCGGAACCGGCAAGTCAGCAAAAATTCCCGGCCTGCCGATGTTTGGAAAGACCGGGACTGCTCAGAAACTGGATCTGCTCACGGGCACCTATTCAGACAAAGCCTGGGTGCTGTCGTTCGTCTGCGGAGCGCCTGCCGAAGATCCGGAAGTGCTGGTGCTCGTGATGGTTGATGAACCCACCACGCCGGGAATTCATTATGGCGGTACAGTTGCCGCGCCCACAGCCTCCCGCATTCTGCAGTTCGCAGAAACCCGCGTCCGTAGCTTCGCGATTTCCCGACTGACGACCGATGATTCAACGACCAGACGAAGCAACCATGCTGCTCAGTAGCGCAATCGCATTTGCGCATTGAGTTATCCTTATACGGTGCCTGAATCAACGCATATGCTCCTCGCGACCAGAAATGAGTCTGGTGAGCGGAGTGGCGTGAGCCCTCCGGCACTTTGTTTTTGTACCGGCAAGCTGACGCATGCCGCTCGCCAATTCTCTCATTCAT
>JAYUVA010000696.1:0-5735 GCA_043754375.1 Candidatus Kuenenia sp.
CGAGTCATACTTGCGCAAAACGGCGAGCTGGGTATTGCGATGGCCCGTGAAATTCAGCCTGATCTGATTCTGCTTGATCACCAACTGCCCGGGACGACAGGACTGGAAGTCTGTCGCAAAATTATTCAGTTCCCGGAATGCCGGCATATCCCGTTTCTGGTGTCATCGACGCTGCGAAAACAGGCTTACGTCGAATACATGGATGTGCCAAATGTGGTGGATTCGCTCCCGAAACCATTCACACCGGATCTGTTGAAGATGGCGGTCGCCAACGCACTTGAGACGGGAGCCATGATTATTGCGTCGCAGAGAAATGGCACGGCGGTGCCGGAAGTCGTGGGTGAAACAGATCCGCCAGCGATTTCCGGAGACTTTCGCTGGTTTGGTCTTCGCGAAGTCATCGATTTCCTGAACAACGGGCGCAAGGTTGGCATGCTGGAGGTGGAGACCGACAGAAACCGCGTTTGCTTTTTCCTCAAAGATGGACGCATTCAGGGCGTTGTGTCGCCCTCATTCGATCCGGCCCGGATTGCAGCTCAGCTCCCACAGACTTTGAGCGAGTTGTCGCCATTGCTCCAGTTCACATTGAGCAGCGGGACCTCCACTCGTGTCGATGGACTCGTCGAGCTCATGGATAAGAAAGTCCTTGATCCCCGCATGCTGCGAACATTGCTGCGTCATCAGGCTGCGGCACTCACTCGTTACTGCTTTACAAGTCAACCGACATGTTTCAGTTTCCATCCGGAACGAGTACAACCCTCCCTGTTCAGTAAGGTATCGATCGACACCAGCCTGGCCGGGATCCTGGTCGATGGAACACTCAATTGTCCGCCGAAACAGGATTCCACGGCTGGGGTCGGGATCGGCTGGATCCGCAACGGACTTCGCGGACAGAATCTTGACCGCGCCGGCCTGTCGGCTACACACATTCAACTGCTGTCGCACCTGGATTCAACTCCCAGAAACACTGCTGAGCTGGCTGTGAAGTCCGGTTTACCGTGCGATGAAACACGGGCTGTACTGGAAGGATTTCTCCTCGCAGAGTGGGTCAGGAACGAAACCCTGGCACAGACCCGCACTTTGATCGCGTTTGAGCCGGACGCGCATCATGGAGCGATGATTCGCGCTATGATCGATCAAACCGGAAACGGCTGGACAGGAAATGTCGTGCGAGATGAATTCAGTCTGCAGCTGCTGTTGAAACGAAAGACTCCGGACGCCGTCCTGATCGCCCTCCAGGGGGTCCAGGAACTCAACCTCCCGGAAATACTTCAGAACAGTGCCGTTCTGGAAGGCCGGCATAAAGTCGTTCTGATCGCACCTGCGGCAGTGACATCACCGCCACTCGCTGCGGCACTGCAGTCGCAGATTCTTATTCGCCGTCCCTATACCAATGCCGACATTCTCAATGCGATTGAACTTTCAACAAAGTGCATCAGTAGCTCGGCAACCGAAGTAAGGTACATGGCCATCGGTAACAACACCGCAATTTTGTGTCCCACAGGAGCCAACTGATGCCGTCAATTTCCTGCGAAAACGAAGCGATCGCCACCTTGCACCTGGATCTCTCAGGCCAGCCTCGCTGTTCTCGCGTTATTCGTGAAGATGAGTGTCTGGCTGTCGGTTCGGATCCGAACGCTGACGTATGCCTGATCGATGATGAGGTTGCATCAACGCACTGCATGATTATCGCCCGTGGCGGTGTCGTGACTGTGCGAGACTGCTTCTCGGAGACCGGCACTTTTGTCGATCGAGTCAGAATCCGCGAAATGCAGCTTCTGACTGATGCTGAGCTCCGAGTCGGGGAAACTACGATTTCTGTGAAGCTGAGCCGTCGCAGCCCACAACAGCCGGATGTCAGAGTCAACAGCAATCCAGATACCAAATCGATGTCCATCGCCAATGCGATCACATCAGACAGCGTCTCACAGGCAGTCGATCGGAAATCGACGGAGAACCGAAACGCAGAATCTCCGTTCGTAACGATCAGCAATCTTGAATCACAGTTGCAGCAGGCAAACGCAGAAATTGAAGTCCTGCAAAACAGGCTGACTTCCGGAACGATTGTCTCCGTTCCGCACGGTGATCTTTACGAGGAAGAAATGCTCGAACTGCTGCGTGCCGAAATCATTGATCTGCAGACTGCGCTCGCTGACCGTGACCAGATCGTCGGCAGTCGATTGTCTGCGACCGAAGCGGATTCGGAGACTGACAACATGCTTTCGAAGCCCGAGGCCGAAAAGCTGGTGGAACGACTGGAACAGCTGCTTCAGGAGCTTCAACAGCGCGACGATCAGATCGGGACGCTGACGGAACTCCTGGAGAATGCTGAAGCAGCAAATCGGGCAGAACGCGACGAGCGCAGTCAAATTGATTCCTGGCTGCGCGACATCGAGCAACGCTGCAGTGATCGTGAACTTGAATGGCGCTCGCAACGAACCAAAATCCAGTCGGAGATGGAGGCCATTGGTGCGGAGCGAGATCGCGCAGAAGCTGCACTCAATGCAAAATCATCGAGTGTCAAACTCGAGGCTGCACAAAATGTCATGACAAGCCTGCGTGATACTGCGGAATCGCAACGTCAGAAATTGCGCGAAGCAGAACAAACAATTACTCAATTGCAGTCTGAACTGGAATCAACAAAGCATGCCCAGCCGCGCGAGGAGCGAATGCAACTTGCTGAAGAACGCTCCGAGATTGCCCGACTGCGTCAGGAACTGGAAATGGAAAGACAGCGGAAACAGCACCCCGCTGTCAGCGAAGAAAACCTGAAGTTTCAGGCACTCAGGCAGCATCTGAACGAAATTCACGTGCAGGATCAGAAGGAGCGGGAAGAACGCAAACTCAGCAGCCGCATCGCCAGATTGTGGCATCGGCTGGATGGCAGGTAGTCCGGTACACAGAGTTTCTCAGGTTGGTGGTTGCCCAGCACTCACTTACAGGAATCGCATCCGTCCGTCGCATCTTTAACTGATCCGCTGAAGAGTGATTTCAACCCCATGAATGCAATATCCGGCGAATTGAAACATGATGTCCATGCGACGCAGCCGTCAGAGCATCAGCAAATGCTGTTCCTCGCCCGTCGTCTGGACACAATCGGACGTGGGACTGAACAGTTTCTTTGTCAACAACTGGATCAGCTGGAACGAGCGATCAGCGAATTTGAATCCGAAAAGGCTGCGTGGCGGCGACAGTTGCAGCGGGAGTCACACGAACTTGCAACGCAGCGGGACGAAGTCCAACAGCTTCTGGAAACGAATATTTCCGGGTCACCCGGCGCGGTCGAGGTGGCCCGGGTTTCTGCCCGAATGAAGCGAAATGCCGCAGAAGCTGACGCCAGAAAGAGTGCCGCCGCCCCGCTCAGATTACTACTGCAGCCGGGCAATGCAACGACGATGCAGGTCGGACTGCTGATGTTCGAGATCTCGAAGCTCAACCGTGACCTGGGTGGTTGCGGTCTGAGGTTCGAAGTTGAAGATGTGCGCTTGCCCAGGAAACGACTACTCGCGCGAATGACTCGATCGGACGGTAGCGGAGAAATTCTGGAGCTGACAGCATTTCCCACACTGCCTCTTTCTGGCCGCGGCACACACGTGGCCCTTGATGTCGATGTCACCGACCGCCTCGAAGACTGGATCACGTTCAAGTCGCGGCTCCTTCAATCATCGCTCGTCAACAAAGACCTGGTGCAGATCTTCAGTAAATGCAAATCCGTGGATCACCACGGAAAGTCCGGCAGTGTGGTCAAGGAAGCAGCCCGGCGTGCCGAATGCAACGATTCCGGGCACAATCACGAGTCAGATTATCCCAACGCGGCACTCTGGGCCAACTCGTCCATTGACGCGATTCAACAACAGATGGCACGCCTGGAGAATTGCTACGATCGGCTCTCAATCGACACCGGGCTGGTCGTCCACATTGAAATCCACTCCCTTGTTGCGGAATAATCTGCGACACACGGCTAATCTCTGAGCCGAGCCTTCGGCTCTTCACAGTTCTTCAACGCCAACACGGCCATTGCGGTGCCGGCGTGGCTGATGAAGTGGTGGTTGTCCTTGAACAGCGATCGCGTGTACCAGCGTCCGCTCTCGCGTTGATTGGACTTGAGCCATGTCACACCGTTGCGAATGGCAGCGTCTGAAATCGAGACGTCGGCCCGTCGCAGCGCGTACAGCACAAAGCCAGTGCCGTAGCCGTCGCTGTGTTCTGTGTCCTGCGCCAGATCGTCTCCGCGTTTCCAGTCGCCGAGTGTCGCCAGCGCCCAGCCACCGTCAGGCTTTTGCAGTGCCGTGAGCTGCTGGATTGTCGTTGCCTTTTCTTCGGCCGTGAGCAGATCCGGAACATAGCTGCTGGCCCATAGCAGCATCGCCTGATGATGCAGTGTTGGTGGAGCATTCGCTTTCAGCCAGCGACGAATTCCTTCCATGCCCTTCTGGGCGGCCGGTGTTGCCGCATAGTCATCCGGTGCGACTCCGACGGCGATCGCAGCCAGAGTCACGCCGTAATGATCGTCTGATTCCATCGGTGGCCAGTCGCACTTGAGCCAGCTGAAACCGCCGTCTTCTTTTTGCACCGTCCACATGCGATCCAGCGCGGTTCGAGACACGGCGTGAAGTCTTCCTGTGGTCGCCGCATCATTGAACGCCAGAGCCGCAGCGGCTGCCACAACTTCCGCATCCCAGCGAGGCCCCTCGTTGGCCCATCGCGTCTGCACAAGTTCTTCCGCAAATGCACGGACCTGAGTGTGTGCCGTCGTGTCCGCTGAAATCGCCGGCCGTGCGTAAAGATACGCGAAGTTTGTGTGACAGGTAAAACACTTGCGATCCTTCTGCCATGTGAGTGCCGCGGAATCCAGAAAATGAGCCGCCTTTTCCAGCGACAACTCTTTGGCCACCGGCTCATCGGCCTGATTTGGCCCCGGCGCGACGACGCTGTCCAGGGTGACTCCATCGTCGGCTAACAGTGCTGCCGGATTGCAAACACACAGGCATGGAATCAGAAAACTGACAGTCGATAAGCATAGAGTCCGCATGATTTTCGTTCCTGGATGAGACATCATGATTCGTGGTCGGCACGGATGACCAGCAAGCACGCGGCCGCCGACTCTAGCCAGTCCGCAGCTGTCTGGCAATTCAGAGCCGAATTGGACCGGTTCATTCGTGCCTCTTTCTGGGTTGAGATGAGCAACAACTTCCCTGGTCACAAGGGCGTTGCTGTACCTTGTTCGCGAGCGGATTCTCGATTTGTCGGTGTTTTTTGAATCGACGGTCAAGGCGATCCTTGCTGTCAAATGAGGCTTGTTTTTGAACAGGCGGAAACGGAGAAATCCGGGGGGGAGTTGAGTTGTTGTTCATCTCTGTTTTCTCCTGTTCAATTCCAACTTACAGGTTTCCCGCAGAGTTGGGTGTGTCGGGCGTCGGTTTGCGCGGCGGGAGCGCACCAGCGTAGGCTGGGATCGCAGGGATGTTGAGTCGATCATCAGCCCACGGCAACAGGAAATCGGGACTTGCACCTTCGGTCGAGACGAACTTGATCCCCTTGACAACCGCAGCGAACTGGTGTTCTGCCGCTACCGAATCAGACTTATTGGAGGCAAACGAGATTCCGCCGTCAGCGGTGGACAGTCCTGTTGCAAACGATTCGCACTGGACGGCAAGGTTGCCTGTGACCTGCACTGAGCTTGTCTTCACTCCCGGCACTGCACCAATGCACCCGGTGACGTCGTAGAACGAATT
>JAYUVA010000697.1:0-7690 GCA_043754375.1 Candidatus Kuenenia sp.
TATGCTTCGGCGCGTCTCATTGTCGTCGATCACGACCTGCCCCGCGTCGTCTTCTGTGATGGGTGCCGGGGCACCAAACTGTTGTGCGTTCAATCGCCCAGTCACGGCCAGCATGCGGTCGCGCACGAGCTCCGCATCCAGACGTGTGATCGACTGACGCGAATAGAACTGATTGTCGGGATCGAGAGAATCATGCATGGCGACTCGGCGAGACGACTGGCGCCATGCCGAGGATGACAGGATGATGCGATGCAGATGTTTGACGCTCCAGCCGTTCTGCATGAATTCATCCGCCAGCCAGTCGAGCAGTTCCGGATGCGTCGGCGGGACGCCGAGTCGACCGAAGTCTGCGGGCGTCGGGACCAGACCTTTGCCGAAGTGATGCAGCCAGATCCGGTTCACAATGACGCGTGCCACCAGCGGGTTGTCGCGACTGGTCAGCCACTTCGCGAATGCCAGACGGCGTCCGGAAGTTGGCAGTGATGGATCGTCAACCGGAAACTCGACGCGGGCATCTTCCGAACAGGCCACGGTCAATGCGCCGGGAGGAACAACGGCCAGAGGCTGTTGAAATTCTCCCCGATGGAACAAATGCGTCTCTGGCAGATGCCCGGCGGGTTCCGTCAGCACGGCCAGAAATTCTTCCGGTGGCCGTTTTCCGTTGGCCTCGGCGATCCTTGCGTCATACTTCTTAAGATCCTCAGCCGCTTCCGGCAGATACTGATACAACACGCCCGGAGAAATGTTGACGCTCGGATTTTTGGCGAGCAGATCTGTTTGTTCGGGCGTCCGTTTTCCGGCTTCCGTTTCGTAGGCTGTTTTCAGCGCGGCACGCAGCGGTTCTTCGTATTTCTGCAGCTCCTTTGCCAAAGCCTGCGCCATGTACTCTGCCTGTTTTGCGGCACGTTCAGTGCCGATCGCACCCGCTTCTGCAGCGACTTCGGCGGCTTTCTGTCGATCAACTTCTGTGTACAGGGACACCATGCGCTGCGATGGGACTCGCCAGTTCTGCCAGTCCATCGCGGGGGTAAAGATGGCTCGAAGCGCGTAGTAATCGGTTTGCGGAATCGGGTCATAGCGATGGTCGTGGCACTGAGCACAGCCGACGCTGAGCCCCAGCAGTGATGTGCTGACGATTTTCAGCGTGTCGCCGATCATTTGATTGCGGCCGGTCGGATTGTCTTCGCCGCTGCCCGTGCCATCGGCTGCCATCCGAAGGTAGCCGGTTGCCGAAAGCAGTTCAATTTGTTCGGCCGTGAGATCGCCCTGTTGAGGTCCTGCAAGTTCATCACCGGCCAGTTGTTCGGTGATGAATCGGTCGAATGGCTTGTCGGCATTGAAGGCTCGAACGACGTAATCGCGATACTTCCATGCCCAGGGGCGTTCGGGATCGCTGACGGTATAGCCATCCGAATCCGCGTAGCCAGCGACATCCAGCCAGTGCCTCGCCCAGCGCTCGCCATAGTTGGGAGAAGCGAGGAGTGAATCCACGAGTCGGGTATACCAGTCTTCCGCTGGATCACTGTTCCACTGCTGAAGCTGTTCGACCGAAGGAGGCAGTCCCGTCAGATCAAAATGAGCTCGAAGGATCAGCGTATGGCGATCGGCGTCATCGGCAAACGTCACACCCTTTGGCATGCGAGCGCGAAGAAACGCATCGATCGGATTTCGAATTCGGCCACGAACATCTTCGCGAACAGCAGGTTCGGCTGGTCGATGAATTGGTTGAAACGACCAGAACGCTCGTTCTTCCGGAGTGATTCCCAGTCCCGGAGGAATCGTGTCTGGTTCGGGCCGAGCGGTTCTGGCTCCATCGGCGATCCAGCGTGTGAGCGTATCAATTTCCTTTGGAGTCAGCTTCGTTTCGCCAGGCGGCATTTCTCCCGAAAGGACACGCTCGAGCAACAGACTCTCATCGACGTTGGCCAGAACGATCGCCGCTCCGGATTCGCCACCCTTCAGTATTCGGCGAACCTGCCGCAGGTCGAGACCGCCCTTGGGTTCCTCCGTGGCCCCATGACAATCAAAGCAGTGGGCTCTGAGAATCGGACGGATATCGCGTTCAAACGTGACATCATCTGCAAATGCCGAGGACCAGGTAACAACCGAAAACGCGGCAACCAGACAGAGCCCCGCGAATCTGGGGGCTGCGTTTTGAATGAAAATGCTCATTCGAGCCTTCCACCATTGTGAACGGAATTCAAAATGCGCCGCAAATACACTCGAACCAATGACAGCAACCCATTGTCAGGCGGCATCTGAATTGTATCGTCGTGGAAGTCCCCAGCAGCAATTTCCTTCAGTGTTTCCGGAGGCATCCAAAATTCCAGACAATTTTTTCAATGCGGTTTCCTGAATTCTTGAGAATTCAGCTACCGGAAATACTTTTCTGCAGTTTGTCCATTTCGAAACCGACTCCTTCAATGCACTTTCGCAGAGACCCTTGCGGCGATGCGTGGTAAGTGTCATCATCGCCACCCGGATTCGCCATTTTTGGGCTGATCCATCGTAGTGACAACTGGTCGTTCAGCCATGGACATGAAGGGCTGTTGATCAGTTGTCATTTGCCGTCATGACAGAAGTCCTCAGGAGTATCAAAGTATGAAGAACGTTCGAAGGTGTCTGATCGCGGTTTTGGGAGCACTGCTCGCAGGTGTCGCAACTGTGCAGGCCGATGTTCGGTTGCCGGAAGTGATCAGCAACAACATGGTCCTGCAGAAGGATATTCCACTTCCGATCTGGGGCTGGGCTGATGCTGGCGAAGAGGTCACCGTCACGCTTGGTGACTCCAGCGTCAAGAGCACGGCAGACGGAGCTGGCAAATGGAACGTTACGCTTCCCGCTGTTAAAACCACTGGTGGTCCGCACGAGATGACGGTGAAAGGCAAGAACGAGATTAAGGTCTCCAATATCCTGATCGGCGAAGTATGGGCCGGCTCAGGCCAGTCCAATATGCAGTGGAATGTCGCCCAGTCGATCAACGGTCCGCAGGAAATCGCGAGTGCAAAGTTCCCAAAGATTCGACTATTCATTATTCCGTTGATCCCATCGGGAACGCCGGCGGAGCATGTTGCGGCACAGTGGGTTGAGTGCTCACCGGAGACTGTTGCCGGGTCTTCAGCCGTGCTCTACTTCTTTGGTCGCGAGATCCATCAGCAACTGGACATGCCCGTGGGACTGATCACGACGGCATGGGGAGGAACTCGCATTCAGCCCTGGATTCCGCCACACGGGTACACGGCGATCCCCGAGCTTGACGGCGAGAAAAAAGAATGGCTGGGCATGCTGAATGGATATGCTGACAGCCTTGCCCGATACGCTGACGCGATCAAGGTTTACGACCATGCCGTCGAGACCGCAAAGCCCGGCGATGCGTTGCCTGCCGTGCCATCGGATCTTACCCACCCGCTCAATAATAACTTCCAGCATACAGGGCTCTACAACGGCATGATTCATCCGATCGTGCCGTTCGGCATTCGTGGGTTCCTGTGGTATCAGGGCGAGTCCAACAACGGACAGGGAATGCATTATTATCAGCTCAAGCGAGGTCTGATCGAAGGCTGGCGTTCCGTCTGGAATCAGGAAGGCAACCGTGATTTTCCTTTCCTGTTTGCACAGTTGGCTCCATACAACTACGGCGGCGATCCGACCCGCCTCGCTGGCATCTGGGAAGCACAGACGGCAACTCTGGCTGTGAAGAATACCGGGATGGCCGTGCTGACAGACATCACAACTCTCAACGACATTCACCCGCCGAACAAGCAGGAGGTTGGACGCCGACTATCGCTGTGGGCACTGGCGAATACTTATGGTAAGGCCGATCTGGTCTACTCGGGCCCGCTGTACAAGTCGATGAAAGCGGACGGCAGCAAGGCGATCATTACGTTTGATCATGCTGCCGGTCTGAAGTCCCGCGATGGGAAGGATCTTTCCTGGTGGTCGATTGCCGGCGAAGACAAGAAGTTCGTCAAAGCGACTGCAAAGATCGAAGGTGATACCGTCGTCGTTACTGCCGACGGAGTGACCAAACCCGCAGCCGTCCGCTTCGGCTGGCACCAATTGGCCGAGCCCAATCTCAACAACGGCGTTGATCTGCCAGCGTCACCATTCCGAACCGACACATGGACCGACGCGGAAAACGCAAGTCCGTAACGGGGTACGCGGAGTCCGAGATCGTCACGCCTTACACAGGACCGGTTTGGGCTGCGCACAGGTTTCGTTGATTGGCGCAGTTTGTTGATCTGGTTTTTGTTCCGTCACCACGCATGGCGTGTCCGAAGGGTTTTGCCGCAACGCGGCACCATGTGAAAGCCTGGGGCATCGCCCCGGGAAACAGGCAATCTCAAGCAGGAAAGCCCTGAAAGGGCGTGAGGATGTGACACAATCCTCTCGCCCCGCTGGGGCCTGGGGCATTCGTTTCGCATTTTCCCAGGGCGTTGCCCTGGGCTGTCACATCGTGTGCCTTTGGCACTGAACACACGGCGTCCCGTCCTGATTGTGCCTCCCTATTCGCCACTGCGTTTTCGTCCCAGCCAGACAAGACCCACTGCGGCGCAACTGATCAGAACAGATGTCGCCAGAAACCAGGTGGGCAGCGACGACTCAGACTCAATGTTCAGATTCAATCCGATAAACTGCAGCACCGGATCCAGTTCTTTCAGCGACAGCAGCAATCCATTGCTCAGCGCGTGCATGACGATGCCGGGGAAAATGCTGCCACTGGAGAGTCGGATACCGCACAACACGAATCCAAGCATAAACGTGGCAGGAAAACGTTCCAGTGTCAGTGACTGATCGACGATCACATGAAACGCTGCGAAGACGAATGTGCTGATCAGCATGGGTCGCAGCCACGACCCTGTGGTCCTTTGAAGCGTATTGATCAGGAATCCGCGGAAGAATAATTCTTCGCAAACTGCAGGAATCAGCGCCAGCGTCACGATCCGAATCAGGAACGGCGTCTCGGACGTCAGGCGTTCTGCCAACTCCTTGAGTTGCGAGTTCTTCAGAATCTCCATCCATTGCGACAAGGGCGTGGAAAAAATCAGAACCTGATACGCGATGACCCACATCGTGCAACCCAGCAATGCCGCTCCGACCAGCGTTGCAATTTTGAACCTGTGCAGGGCGAAGACTTCGACGGTCGAGGCACGAATCCACTTTGTGATGGCAATCGGCAGCACCGCAAACAGCAAGATCGTCAGGAGTCCGGAAAGCATTAACTGCCCGGACAGATTCTCCAGCGCCACGACCCGGCTCCGAAGTCCGGACAAGACAAGGAACAAAGGAATCAGCAACAACAGCCATCCGATGCCGATCTCGGCGGGAATCCCCGACCGAATCCCGTTGGGGCGCTTCGCAATCGCTGCGAGGCCTGAGGAACTGCCGAATAAGACCGCATCGCTTCCAAAGACATTCGCTGCCACGCGCAACGCCAGCACGGTGTACACAAGGGTCGAAAGCAGAGTCACGGCATACAAGTGTGTCGCGGCCGTTCCCTGAAACAGGTCACGGCCAAGCAGGACGATGTTGACCAGCGGCACAATCGCCAGCCCGACTGTCAGATGCACACCAGGCATCAGGCTCAGAATCCCCGGCGCGAGTGAAAGCAGCATCAACGGAATGAGCCATGCCTGAGCCTCGCGAAAACTGCGGGCGAAGCTGGTAATGGACAACAGCACGGCGGAAAAAAATGACGCGAATACGACCAGCAACCCCAGAATCTGTACGAACATCCTGAACGTCGCACCGTC
This sequence comes from Candidatus Kuenenia sp., assembly GCA_043754375.1. Classification (GTDB taxonomy): domain Bacteria; phylum Planctomycetota; class Planctomycetia; order Planctomycetales; family Planctomycetaceae; genus SXXK01. The sequence goes on from JAYUVA010000697.1 coordinate 5,754, forward strand.
CGCCAGGATGACGCGATCAAAACCGGTGGCGTACAACGTCAGCAACATCGCCACCAGATTGATGACGGCCGTCAGGACGGCAACCGTCAGCACGGCGATGAACTTTCCGGTCAGCAAGTGCAGACGCGAAACCGGTGCCGCCATCAGAATCTCCAGCGTGCCTCGTTCCCGTTCACCTGCAGTCAGATCAATCGCCGGGTAAACAGCTCCGGTCATCGTCATCAGCACGAGCATCAACGGCAGAAATGCCCCAAGCGGCGAGGACTTTGGTGCGTTGTTAGGCACCGATTGTCTTGAAATCGTGGGCATGATGCCGGAACCCAGCCGAGTCTGATCCAACAACATCCGAACCCCGCGATCACGAAATGCCAGTATCCGCTTCTCCACTTCCACAGCCGCCCGCAGGCTGAAAGCATCTCCGCTGCGGCTGAGAACCTGAAAATCAACGGGCTCGATCTTCCCTGTGGTCGCGTTCCGAGTGGCGGCTGTTTGTCGAACGCCCACATCGGCTACTTCGGTCTGCAGAAATTCGTCCATGTCTTCTGACTTCACCGGGCTTTCGAATTTCTCGAATCGAATCGGAGGTCCCTGCGAATCAGGACTGTTCAGCATTGATCCGATTGCTGCACCTGTGGACGATCCTGTGAGTGAGCCAGCCACATCCTGCACGGACGTCGCTTCAACGTCCTGGGTTGAATTCTGTTTGCCATCGCTGGCGCGCTGAGCCTTGCCATCTCCGCTTTGGACGTTACCCGACTCTGGCTCTGCCAGCATCGAGTTGGCGAGCGCAGGCGAAATATTGCCATCCAGGACCACGATCGCGGGCGGAGACGAAGGATTGATCCGCTGCATGGCAAATCGCTGAACCACGGTACCCAGCAGCGGATAGACAATCAACGGCATCAGGATCAGCGTCGCCAGCGTGCGTCGGTCTCGCAGCGATTCCCGAAGCTCTTTTCGAGCCAACCGCGGCACGCGAAAAAACGCGGACGTGGCTGGTCGTGCCGGGCTGACGGCTGAGGGGTGATTCGGGCCATCCGGTTCATCGTTGACGTGTGCATTGACTGGACTCACGCAGACCTGCCTTCCTGTGCCGGAATTGCTGCCACGGGCTGAGGCTGCATGGATTCTTCCGTCGTGGAATTGTGCTCTTCCATCAGATCCAGAAACATATCGGTGATGGATTCGCGTCCGGATTTCTGCCGCAATTCGGTCAACGTTCCCTCCAGCTGCAGACGGCCGCGAAACATCAGGCCAAAGCGATCACACAAGCGTTGCGCCTCTTCGAGACGATGCGTGCAGAAGATCACCGCCTTGCCCATTTCTTTAAGCCGTGCGGTGAAGTCGAAGATCCGTTTCGAACCAATAATATCCAGTCCTCGAGTCGGTTCATCCATCAGTACGACCGGCGGATCATGCATGAGTGACCTTGCAAGATTGACGCGTTGCTGTTGTCCGGTACTCAGGCCCGAACATGGTCGGTCAATGAAACTGCTCAGGTCAAACAGATCAGCAAGCTGATCGATACGCCGATCCGCATTGTCTCGAGGGACATCATACAGCTCAGCAAAGTATTGCATCAGCTCTCGTGGCGACAACCATTGATACAGCCCGGCGCTTGCCGACACCAGTGCGACGCTGCGCTTGACCTGTTCTGGTTGAGTTGCCACATCGAATCCGGCGACGGACGCACTGCCGCTCGTCGGTTTCATCAAGCCCAGAATCATGCGCAACGTCGTGGTTTTTCCAGCACCGTTCGCCCCCAGGAGCCCGAACACTTCACCACTTCGGACGTTCAGCGACAACCCATTGACAGCAGCCACGTCTCCGACGGGCGTCGTAAACGTCTTACGCAGATTTCTGGCTTCGATCAGATCGGGCATGTTTGGTTTAGTGATTCAAGTAGGGTGTGTGCAGCGGTAGCGGAACACACCAGA
>JAYUVA010000698.1:0-3776 GCA_043754375.1 Candidatus Kuenenia sp.
AAAGCGGCGATCCTCACAGATCAGGCGTCACCGTATTCTGTCGGACTCCAGGAAGAATTCGAAAAGGCCTTCGAAAAACTGGGTGGCAAAGTGGTCAGCAAGCAGACCTACCAGGGTGGTGATCAGGACTTCTCAGCGCAGTTGACAGCGATTCGCAGCAGTGAACCGGATGTGGTGTTCGTTCCTGGGTATTACACTGATGTTGGTAACGTGGCGTTGCAGGCACGAAAGCTTGGGCTGACAACTCCGCTGTTGGGTGGCGACGGGTGGGATTCTTCAAAGCTGGGGGAGATTGCCGGCAGTTCGATCGACGGCTGTTTCTATTCCAATCACTATTCTCAGGAAGACCCGAGTCCCCGCGTCCAGGAGTTCATTAAGAAGTACTCCGACCGGCACAATCAGACGCCCGATGGCTTGGCAGCGCTGGGCTATGATGCGGCTCGAATTCTGTTTGACGCCATGAAGCGTGCAAAGTCACTTGAAGGCAAGGCGCTGGCAGCGGAACTGGCGAAGACATCCAACTTCGACGGGGTCACCGGAAAGATTTCTATCGACGGAGACCGAAATGCTGTCAAGTCCGCGGTGATTCTGGAAATGAAAGATGGCCAGCCAAAGTACGTGACGACGATTGAGCCCGGGGCGTAAATGTAGCAGGCACACTCCGTGTGCCGTCCGCTCAGTGAGCAAAACACCGGTGTTTGGCAGGTTGCGGCACACGGAGTGTGTCTACTACTCTTCAGACCCCCATCTTTCCACTCATGTCTGACTTCGTTCAAACCCTGATCACCGCTCTGGCCATCGGCAGCCTTTACGCGCTTATTGCGTTGGGCTACACGATGGTCTATGGCATCCTGAAGTTCATCAATTTTGCGCACAGTGACATTGTTGTGCTGGGTGCCTGGAGCAGCTATACACTGGCTGTTCGCATTCTGCCGTGGCTTGTTCTCGATCCGCACAATCCGGCGACGGTGCCTCCGTTCTGGGTGGCGGCGGTCGTGATGCTGTCTGCAATGGTGTTTTGCGGTGTTGTCGGATTTGCTATCGAACGCCTGGCCTATCGGCGCCTGCGACGCGCTCCGCGATTGAATGTCCTGATCACGGCCATCGGCGTCTCTCTGTTTCTGCAAAACGTCGGTCAACTGGACTTTGTGTTCGGGGCGAGTCCTCAGAAAATGCCGGCGTTGCTGCCGAGCTGGGAATTGGCGTCGATCACGTTTGGGGAGGGCGAATCGGCCCGGCGCGTCGTGATAGGCCTGATCGATGTCGTCATCTTTTCCCTGTCCACGACGTTAATGCTGATGATGCAGTACCTGGTGTTCCACACGAAGTTGGGTGTGGCGATGCGAGCGGTCTCATTCAATACCGACACTGCCGCACTGATGGGAATTCCTGTCGATCGTGTCGTTTCGTTTACTTTCGTGCTGGGATCGGTGCTTGCTGCTGCTGCGGGATTTCTGTACGTGACGAAATATCCCAGTATGAATCAGCCAGCACATGCCGTTTGGGTATTGCTTGGATTGAAGGCCTTTGTCGCGGCAGTCATCGGCGGAATTGGCAATGTTCGCGGCGCAGTGCTGGGAGGATTCGTGATTGCGTTTGTGGAGCAATTTGGCGCATTCTATGTCTCTTCGAACTACCGCGATGTGTACGTGTTTGCGTTGTTGATCGTGATTCTGCTCGTCAAGCCCAGCGGTCTGCTCGGTTCTCCTGTGCGGGAGAAAGTGTAGACATGGCGAAGACAACAGATTCAGCGCAGTTTAAGACATCCGATTCGAACGCCGCGCTGGCTCCCGCATCATCGGATTCCCCGAGCGGAATCATCGGCAACACGCTGGCGGGGCTATTACCAATCGCCGGCGGGATTGCGATTGCGGCGTTGCTGCATTTTATTCTGCCACGGACGAGTGGTGAGTATAATTCACTCATCGTGATGAATATCGGGATCGCGATCATCATGGCGGTGTCGCTGAACATCGTGAATGGCATGACCGGGCAGTTTTCAATCGGTCATGCGGGCTTTATGACGTTGGGTGCGTACACTTCCGCATTCATCACCTACTACGGATCTATGTGTCTGTGGGGCAACGCCGACAAGCACGGTGGATTTCTGGGAAGCGGGGAATTGCTATTTGCTGTTTCCTGCATCATGGGCGGTTTCTTTGCGGCCGGAGCAGGCTATGTTGTCGGACTTCCGTCACTTCGACTACGCGGTGACTATCTGGCCATTGTGACGTTGGGTTTCGGGGAGATCATTCGAGTCATCCTGCAGCAAACAGGAAAAGTGATCGACAGTGCGGAAGCACTCAAAGCCGGCGGGTTGTCAAAAATGATTCCTCCACCCGTCGGCGGCGCTCTTGGATTTGGAGGTGTGCCGACATACACAAATCTGTTTTGGGTTTTCTCCATTCTGACGATTACGATGGTGGTTGCGTTTCGACTGAAGCGATCCAGTCTCGGTCGAGCCATGATTTCCGTCCGGGAAGATGAAATTGCCGCTCAGGCGATGGGTGTCAATATTGCGCGCCAGAAGGTTCTGGCGTTTGTGATGGCCGCATTCTTTGCGGGTGTCGCCGGCGGTCTGTTTGCTCACGAACGCAGCGTGATTATTATGCCGAAAGATGCAGGCTTTCAGCGTTCGTTTGATTACGTCATCATGACGGTTCTGGGTGGTCGCGGTTCAATCACAGGCGTAATGCTGGCCGCCGGCCTGTTGACCGCCCTGCCGGAATTCCTGCGAGAATTTGAACAGTATCGACTGATCGTGTATGCGTTGTTGTTGATCATCATGATGCTGGTGCGGCCTCAGGGTCTGCTGGGGATTCACGAGATCTGGGATCTATGGCCGGGACGTCGATCGAGGTCACAACCAACTTCCCCGGTGGTAGGTTCATCGACGTCGTCGCAGGAGCCAGAGTGATGAACCAGCCTCCTGCGACCATGCCTGCAGAAAAGAACATCGAAACCGGCTCTGCAGCGTTGCTGGATATCAACTCAATCGGAATTTCATTTGGCGGTCTCAAGGCCGTGCAGGATTTTTCGTTGCAGCTTCCCGCAGCCGCATTGTTCGGACTGATCGGTCCAAACGGGGCTGGCAAGACGACAATTTTCAATCTGTTGACGGGGGTGTATCAGCCGGACGGGGGCGAGATTCACCTTGCTTCAAGGAGGCTGTTCAATCGCCAGCCGCATGAGATTACGGCTGCAGGGATTGCCCGCACTTTTCAGAACATCCGCCTGTTTCCGGATTTGAGTGTCCTCGACAATGTCCGACTGGCCGGTCAGTTGCATAATCGTCACGGCCTGATATCCACGTTGCTGCGGACGCGCGGGTATCGTTGTGAGGAACACCTGTTGCAGGAAAAGGCCTTCGATCTGCTGGAAATCTTTGAACTTCAGGACCGAGCCCACGAACTGGCGAGCAATCTCAGTTACGGCCATCAGCGCAAGCTCGAAATCGTCCGCGCTCTTGCCACAAATCCGCAGGTACTTCTGCTTGACGAGCCCGCTGCGGGACTGAATCCTCAGGAAAAGAAACTGCTGGCTCAGTCAATCCAACAGATCCGCGATCGCTTTCAAGTGGCCGTGCTGCTGATTGAACATGACATGCCGCTGGTCATGGAGATCTGCGAAAACATCCTTGTGCTCGATCACGGCATCACAATCTGTCAGGGAACGCCCCACGCCGTGCAGAATGACGAACATGTCATCGCGGCGTATCTTGGAAGCGGCTTACCGGACGAGTGATCCTCAGTCGTCGCCCGACCCTGAGATCCTGA
>JAYUVA010000699.1:0-3927 GCA_043754375.1 Candidatus Kuenenia sp.
CTTGGAAAAGGGGTCAGGAACCAATAGTGCGGAGCACCCTTTGGGCCATTTGGCTATTGGTTCCTGACCCCTTTTCCAAGCCTTGACAGAGCAGTAGCATACATTCAACCGGAATACCGGCTGTTCGTGTCCAAACGCTCCACGTCCTGTGCATGCATCGCTTCCGGAACGACTTCCGGAAGCGCCTCGTCGCACATTGACTTCACAGGGAATCGCAGCGAGAGGATGCAGATCGTGAGGCCATAGGCCAAGACAAAAAGCAATCGTAACGGAAAGGCATGTTCCAGCAACACATCCGTGACGACGAAGATTGCCAGTACCAGCCCGAAGACAAAGGTGACCGTCGCCGCAGGTTTCTGACGGACCAGATTGGACCCGCTCACCAGGCCACTGGCGGCTGCCGCCGTCAGCAGTGAAGCGTAAACAATAAATCGTTGCGGATGGGGATTGGCATGCACCGCAACGATGAGCCCGCTCAGCAACGCTGAAAATCCGGCCATGACGCCCAAAAACAGATTCAAAGCTCCGATCACGCGAATCACGGCGGACTTTCGATTCCAGCGGAATGCGAACATTGACATGAGGCGCTATTCCACCAGAAAGACCTGGTTGGCACGTCCTCGCTGGCTCCCGGCAGCCAGAATCGTGATGTCCGCCCCCCCTGAGGCCGCTAAACTGCCGACAATGAACTGAGCGTCATAGGCTCCAGATCCTGCCAGCTGGAACAGCGCCCATTTCGCGTACACGGTACCGGTCATACTGCCGTCACTGGCATTCCCCGTGATCGAAAATGTCGAATTATTCCGTCGCCGCTGATAAAAGAGCATTCCGTCAAAATCTGTCGAAACCGCTCGGGCGTTATCGTAATACGTCGCGTAGGGGTATTTTGCGGTATTGATTGGCGACAGATGCACATCCTTGCTGACCGTGAAACCTCCCACATTGGTGGTGCCGTCGACGAAGCCGCCGGTATTGCTTGGCGGTGCAGTCTCGCCATCATTCACATCCGGATTGCCGTTTGCTGGATTGTAACTGTTCCCGGTGTTGTAAAACATCACTCCGCGGCCAACGATGGTCGCCGTTCCGTTAACATTTCCGCCCACCGAAAAGACGTTGGTGGTATTTTGCTTCGGCGAAAACACATAAATTCCCGGAACAAAAAAAGTACGACCGCCTGTAATGCTGATTGAACCATAGATTCCAGGATACAGGATGACATCTCCTGCCTGCTGGAACGCCGCCGGGCTGATGCCCGTAAAAACGCTGACACCAGCGCTATCCAGAATTTGTGGAAGATTGTTCCCAGTCACGTTGGCAGTCGTAATCCTGGAATTCCTGCCTGCTACATAGCCGTTGCTGATGTTGCCTGTGGCGTTATTTGCCGTAACAGCAACCGACCCGCGATAATTATTGCCCCCGGCGTAGTCCGTCGCATCGACTCCGCTTCCCGTTGTCGGCGTTGGCAGTTGGATCAGCGGATCAGGCTCTGGAAGAGCACGTGCATGCAACGGACTCGGTTCTCCCGTCGGCGGGCCCAGGCCCGGACCGGCGTAGGGATAGATATTTGGTACGCTGGTCGACTGCACGCCGCCGACGACGTCCAGCCAGGTTGCATAGATTCCCGCAGGGGGCGTTTGGTTGTTCAGAACCTGGACCGTTAAAGCCGTGGAACCTGCGGCAAGGTCAGATGCAGGAACGACGGTCACCCCATTCTCGTCGACTCCTCCGCCTTCTGAGTTCACAATCATACGGCCGTTCACCCGGATCCTCCCGCCGCCCGAGACCGATAGTCCGGGGGTTGCTGTGCGGTTAAGGACCATGACGCCTTCGCCAGCCGATACCGCTTCAAATCCCGCGACCGCTCGAGCTGTGACATCGTTGGACCCGGGGCCGCCGAGAATCTGAATGAAAAAAGACTGCACGGGCACCGTCAGGATCACCTCCACATAACGGTTATCTCCTGCGAATGGGCCGGACGAAGGGGGGATGTTGAAACTTGTCCCATTCTGCAGAGCCGGGACGTTCACAAACCCGTTCTGATCGACAAAGTCATCTGCCGCAGTCCTGGCATCTGCATCCGTCCGCCCGCGGTATTTCTCAAACGCTGCAGCCAACGCTGCGGCATCGGCCGCGTTCTGTGCGTGCCGATGCGAGGACATCAGAAATCCACCATCAATCACTAAACCAATCAACCCGATCAGGACCACTAAGATCATGGCAAACAAGACCATGACGACACCAGCGCGATGATGTGGCTTGCGGACACAGAGGGTTATTCGCATGAAACTTTCTCCAGCGTATCCGAAAAGCGGTCAGGGCATTAAAAAAGGGGCATTAAAAAAGGGGTCAGGAACCAATAGTGCGGAGCACCCTTTGGGCCATTTGGCTATTGGTTCCTGGGCTTTAAAAAAGGGGTCAGGAACCAATAGTGCGGAGCACCCTTTGGGCCATTTGGCTATTGGTTCCTGACCCCTTTTTTAAAGCTAATGAGCAATGGGCATGGTTGAACGTCCTGTCAGAGTCCAGTTGGACGAAAACAGGAACGTCACGAAAGGTTGATGGACTGTCACAACCTGAACCTGCACCAGACTTTCCAGCTTGTTTGTCGCATCGGGCCAGGTGACAGTCACCGTTGTTTGATCCGGATTGATCCCGGCCGTATACGGCCTGACAAGATTGCAGACTGGATCATTTGCTGACAAGAGTGCAGAATGAGTATTCCCCAGCACGACTGGATCCCATTTTCCCAGGGCAGTTGCCAGCTCTCCGCGCACAATCGCCAACCTCGCCCCATGTCGCGCGGCCTGAGAAACAACATGGTACTGAAAGACGGCGATTGATAATTCCAGCATGCCAAACACGGCTGTCAGGAACACCATAGCCACGATTGAAAACTCGACTGACGTGACCCCACCTCGCTCCGGCGTTGAGCGGAATTGACAGTGTCTTCTGTGTGGTCGAATCGTTTCCATGATTAGCGGATCGCTCGAAAAACGGTCGTCCTTGTCAATGTGACGTTCTGTGGCAACAAGGGCCACGAAACGATTTGTCTGAACGGAATGGTCACGGTCACGGAAACTGACTTTCTGGCTGATGCTCCATTTCCGGCAGTCGTCGGGGCAGGAACACTGATCGTGACATCATTGGCGACCAGTCCCGTACTCTGCATTGTTTGAGCCAGTTCAGCGAGTACGGTTGCTCGAACCTCAGCCTGCCATGCCGCCAGTGTCGCATTGGTCGTCGGATGGATGGACGCCAAACCCGCCCCGGCACGAGAGGCATTTGTGACGGCAATCAAAGAGTGCGCAAATCTTCCAAAATCAATCGCCCCGATCATCATGAGCAGCAGAAGAGGCAACACCAGCGCAAACTCAAGCGCCGCCGCGCCTGCACGCCGGACGAAGATCTGAGAAGGATGATTTCGATTTCTGCAGACCGCCTGCATTCTTAATCCCCTTTCTCGTCAACTGGCCGTCATTCTATACCGCCCCGATGATAAATACTGCCCCGTAGACTAACGTCAGGCATCGCCCAGGTTCAATCGGAAATCACTCCAGATTGAAGAATGAACAAACTGAGACTGCACTTTCGGAAAGTGCAGTTCTGAGGCCCCGCCATGGAACACAACTGAGCAGCCACGGCTGAAATCGCCAAAAACCTTCCGCCCTTCGCTCAAATTCCGCCGAAACCGATGCAAATGTATAGTACATCCTTCGCTCCGCCGACGGGATTCTAAAGCAATTGCCAAACGCCCAAGGGCAAAAGCAAACTGAACATGGGACAAGTACATGCGCTCCAGTTCGCACATGATTGCTGGTGAAATTCCTTCCTAAGAACTCGTCCAACATCAGCTTCGTGGAAAGTGCAGTGTTGCGTAGTTTTCCTTTTGTTCCGGCCCAAAGGGCCATTCGTTCTGATAGCCGGGCC
>JAYUVA010000700.1:0-4080 GCA_043754375.1 Candidatus Kuenenia sp.
CGTCTGGCAACTGCCGGAACGGCGCTCCGCTTGGTCCGGCCTACCTCAAAATCAAGCATTGTTGCAGTCACCGCAGTCGATGCAGATAATTCGTTACAGCGAAATCAGTTCACTCATGCAGGAATTCACAAATACCGGTCACTTCAAAAACGGTTCAGGGTCGTCGAGACGTCTCGTTTCAAACGCTGGATGATATTGTCTCAGATGCAGAAAAATTGGTGGCATCGCCAAAGACCCGGACGATTGGTAACTGGCCGCTGGTGAAGCTGATTAGTCACCTGTCGCAGACAATTCATAACTCCATCGACGGCTTTCAGTCGAAACCACCGCTGTGGATCAGGCTCATCGTGCCGCTGTTCAAAGGACGCATGCTCAGGTCACCAAAGATGAGTCCGGGGATTAATCTGCCCAAAGCAGTTGAGGCGGGTGCATTTCCAGATGCCGGTTCAATCCAGGAAGCTCTGGACGACCTACGCCGCGCTGTCGCACGTACCAGGACGGAACGTATGGAGGCCATGCATCCGGCGTTTGGGAAAATGACGCACGATGAGTGGAACACGCTTCATCTGCGACACTCAGAAATGCACCTGAGCTTCGCACTGCCCAATTGAATTGGCGTCGCAATTTGCCTCCGGTGATCCTCAGCGGTAGAATTTGTAATTCTGCAGCTTGGACATTCATGTCCGAGGCTTGGCCAGAGAGCTTTGCCATTGAAAATAAACTTTCGCAGCACAATCATTTTGTGCCTAGATTTCGTTGCATGGCCATGCGACGGACATGAATGTCCATCCTACGGAAGGCGATCAATCCCGGCAGCCAACAGGCAAGTACTCCAACATACATGAAAGCTCAGCTCCATGACGAATGAAACTCAGGGAACACCGGAAACTGGTAACGCCGACGCAACTCAGCCTGCCTCCGAAGCTGTCCGCGAAGCCGTCGAATCAAGCCGGGACACGGCAGACCAGGTTCGGCAGATCGTCGTGGATCTGTTCAGCGGAAAGCGGAGCCCGGTGACTTCGGCTCGTGATGCGATTCACGGAATGCTGGAGACGGTGTCGGAAATCGCCGATCGTTCCGCGCCCGACAAAGCCGAAAGCGTGGTCAGGAATGTGATCGATGGCATCGGAACGGGACTTAAGTCTGTCGCACAAACCACACAGGACGCAGTGCAGGACGCAACCGCTCGAGGCCAGCGATTTGCGACCGAAGACGTCGAACGCGCGAAGAAGGATCTGAGCAGCATCGGGGAGATTCTTGTCGATACCGCTAAGTACTTCGCGGGGCGCGTCAGTTCAGAAACCGGCTCAGCGTTTCAAAGCGCCAAGTCGCATGCGGAACAGACAATGGCCGCTGCCAGACCCGTGGTGGCTTCGTCACTGGAAGCGCTGGCAAAACATCCGATTCAGACTGCGGGAGAAGCCGCAGGCACGGCGCTGCGTGGCAGTCAGCTGACGGCTGGCGCGTTGCTGAGTTTTGTGAGCGGAGCTCTGGCGGGCGCGGCGGAATTACTTGATCCCGATCGTCGAAAGAAGTCCGAAGACAAGACCGGCGCGGATGATTCTGTGGAACAGAAGTCGTGAGTGATCCCATCGGCATCCGGCGAGGTATCCGGAATACAAAACGTGCAGCCGAAGTCATCGCGGTCCTCGCGAAGCACGGGTTCCGGCAATTCCTGTCGGATACCGGCATCGAACGCATGATCGAACGCGGTCAGGAAATCCTGCTCCGTTCGAAACCAGAGGCGGCCACGCCTGCCAAACCTTTTGCCGTGCATGTGCGGGAGGCGCTTGAGGAACTGGGCGGCACGTTTATCAAACTTGGGCAGGTGCTCAGCACGCGTCCGGATCTGGTGCCAGCAGAACTTGCTGACGAATTGCGAAGCCTGCGCTCGAATTGTCCGACCGTGCCATATGCCGAAATCCGCAAACGCCTTGAAGAAGAATTTGGCGACAAACTCGACGAACATTTTCAGTCCATCGACGAGGTACCTCTGGCCGCAGCCTCGATCGCGCAGGTCCATCGCGCTGTGCTGAAGGACGGCACCAATGTTGTCCTGAAGATTGTACGGCCAGGCATTGAAGAAACGATTGAGTCCGACATTGACATTCTCGCTGAGCTGGCTCGCCTGACAGAAAATCGCATCAGCGAAATGGGGTATAGTCCCAAAGAAACGGTTCGCGAGTTTCAGCAGGAGTTGTCGCGCGAAGTGGATCTGCTTTACGAGGGTCGATCCACGGATCGATTTCGCAAGAACTTTGCCGATGACCCGATGATTCATTTCCCGATCGTCTACTGGGCTTCAACAACTCGTCGAGTCCTCACGCTGGAACATGTGCAGGGCACGCTGCTGTCTGAAACAGATTTCTCGACGATGTCGCCGGCGCATCGGCGAACGATCGTCGAAAAGGGCTCCGAGGCCGTGTTTCGGCAATGCCTTGAGCACGGATTTTTCCATGCGGACCCTCATCCTGGAAATATCATCGCCACTGCCGATGGCGGGATTTGTTTCATCGATTGCGGCATGACCGGGCGGATCGATCGGCAGACAATGCAGTCATTAGCGACCCTCGTGATGTCGGTGATCAACTCGGATCTGGATAAAGTTCTTGAAGCAACAATGTCACTTTGCGATGCCGATAAGGCGTTGAAATTTGATCGCGCGTTCCGTCGCGATGCATGGAGTTTCATTGCACGCTTCGAACGCGGCACAATCGAATCGCTCGACATGGCCGGATTACTGAACGAGTTCTTTGCACTGATGCGTCGATACCGTATTCGCTGCCCGGCTGATCTGGTGTTTCTGATCAAAGCGCTCTCAACAATCCAGGGAGCAGCACGAGAAATCGATCCGACGTTCGATCTTGTGGCCCATGGGCGACCGCAGTTGGAGAAGCTCATCCGCGACCGATACGGCTTCACGGCAGCCCGCGACCGATTGCTAACGAGTGCTCAACGATACCTGTCATTGATGGAGGATCTGCCGGATGAAGTCCGCGATGTGCTTGATCAGCTGCGACGACGTGAATTCAGCGTGAACCTGCGACATCATGGCATGGATCGATTGAACGACGACACGTTGGAACACGCCAGCGGCACGATCGCTGTCGGACTGGTGATCGCGGGACTGCTGGTCGGATCGTCCGTTCTGATTCTGGCCGAACGAGGCATGGAAGGCTCAAGGATCCTGCGCGGCGTCGGTGTGACCGGAATCGTGATCGCAATTCTGCTGGCAATCACGTTGCCCATTCGCTGGATTCGGCGGAGAAAGTAACGCCGTCAGATCTGCGATTCCTGTAGCTTGGACATTCATGTCTGAGCCGTAGCCGGAAAACATTGCACTGATTCAGGACTTCGCAGCACATGGATCATCGCGTTGGCAGTGTTGCATGGCCAAGCGACGGACATGAATGTCCATCCTACGTTTCCGCTGGCTTCTCAAGCTCCACCAGAATCCCGCCGAGCTTCATTACCTCGTGGAATCGCGTGAACCAGTGAACTCGGCCCCAGCGAAGGCCTACGTCTTCTGCGGCGCCCTTGAGTTCTTCGCGATTGAATGTGCGGCACTTCCATGTGTGACTCGTCAGCAGTCCGGAAAATGAATCTTCCGTCGCCAGCAACAGGATGATTCCGCCCGGCCGTAACACGCGTGCGAATTCCCGAAGGCCGTCGGTCGGGTCGGGAAGATATTCGAGCACATAGCCGCATGTGACACAGTCGAATGAATTGTCGCGAAAGGGCAGGGCACGCATGTCGGCCGCGACAAAGACCGGACGATCAGACTGCAGCCGTTCCCGAGCTCGCTTGAGCATTTGCCAGGACAGGTCGAAACCGACGACTTCGGTATCCGGGCGACTGGTCGCGAGCAAATGACGGACAATCTGCCCGGCCCCTGAACCCACGTCCAGAATTCGATCAAATCGTCGGGCGTCAAAACGACCCGAATGGAACAGTTTGCCCATCAACGGTTCGTGCAATGAGATCATGCTGCTGAATTTCAGCACAGATCCGCGACGACCATCATACAACCGCCGCACAGATTTCTGGTAAGTGCCGAATGACTGACGACGAATGCCTCGA